>NZ_JANQCJ010000148.1:0-4469 GCF_024723355.1 Micrococcus sp. HG099
GCACTCCGCGCCCCGCTCCGGCTCCCCCGCCGATCCGACCCCCGGCACCCCGGACGGCGCGGCCGCCGACGCCTCCGCGCACCCCGCGCCCGCCGCGGGGGACGGGACCGCCGCGCGCCGCCGTCGTCGTGGGAAGCGAGCGGACAAGCCCGTGCAGTACCGCCGCGGCTGGTTCATCCCCGTGTTCACGGCCCTGCTGGCGCTCACGCTCGGCGTGGTGCTGGCCTGGGGCTACCTGTGGACGCAGACCCAGTACTACGTGGGGGCCAACGACGGCCGGATCGCCGTGTTCAAGGGCGTCTCCCAGCGGCTGGGTCCGCTCGAGCTGTCCCACGTGGACCGGCAGACCGACCTCCCGGTGGACGCGCTGCCCGCGTACGCACGCGACCGCGTGAACGCCGGCATGGCCGCCCGAGACGTGGACCATGCGGAGCAGATCGTCGCCGAGCTGCGCGACTCGCTGCACCCGGACGCCCCCGCCCCGGCCGGTGAGCCCTCCGAGCGGGCCCAGCCGAGCACGACGCCGTCGTCGTCCTCCGCCCGCCCCTCGGACGCGTCCGGCTCCGCCGCGCCGACGAGCCCGACGGCGTCCCCGAGCGCGACGGGAGGTGAGGCCCCGTGACCGAGGTGATCTCCCCCGCACGCCCGCGCCGGAACATCGAACTGGTCCTGCTGCTGGCCGCCCTGGCCATCGCCCTGGGGGCGGACCTGCTGGGCACGATCGGCACGGACGCCGCGCTGGACTCCACCGCCTGGGTGCCGCTGGGCATCTTCGGCGCCGCCACCCTCGTGCTACACGTGGTCCTGCGGCTGCGCGCCCCCTACGCGGACCCGTTCATGCTCCCGATCACCGCCCTGCTCAACGGGATGGGCCTGGCCATGATCCACCGGCTGAGCCAGGACGCCGCGATGGCCAACCCCACCTCCCAGCTCGTGTGGTCCGTCCTGGCCATCGTGGTGGCCTCCGCCCTGGTGTTCCTGGTGCGCGACCACCGGGTGCTGCGGCGCTGGCCCTATCTGTTCCTCGCCGCGTCCGGCGTGCTGCTGCTCCTGCCGCTCGTGCCCGGGCTGGGCCTGAGCATGTACGGGGCGCGGATCTGGATCGACGTCGGATTCGGCACCTTCCAGCCCGGCGAGATCGCCAAGATCACGCTGGCCATCTTCTTCGCCGGACACCTCTCGGCGAACCGCGACCTGATCCTGCTGGCCGGCCGCCGCGTCGGCCCGGTGACCTTCCCCCGTGCCCGGGATCTGGGCCCGTTGCTGGCCGGCTGGCTCCTGGCGCTCGGCGTGCTCGTGTTCCAGCGCGACCTGGGCTCGGCCCTGCTGTTCTTCGGCATGTTCATGGCGATGCTCTACATCGCCACGTCCCGCGCCTCCTGGATCCTCCTCGGCCTGGGCCTGATCGCCGTCGGCGCGGCACTGGCGTTCCTGTTCATGCCGCACGTGACCGCCCGGTTCGAGATATGGCTGAGGGCCTTCGACCCCGAGATCTACCATCGGGACTTCGGCGGCTCCTACCAGGTGGTCCAGGGCCTGTTCGCGATGGCCTCGGGCGGGCTGATGGGCACCGGCCTCGGTGCGGGCAACCCCACCCAGGTGCCGCTGTCCTTCTCGGACATGATCCTCACGGCCATCGGCGAGGAGCTCGGCTTCGTGGGCCTGGCCGCCGTGCTCGTCCTGTACTTCCTGCTCGTCACCCGCATGATGCGCGCCGCCCTCGGCGTGCGCGACGCGTTCGGCAAGGTGCTCGCCTCCGGCCTGGCCTTCACCATGGCGTGGCAGGTGTTCGTGGTGATGGGCGGCGTGACCCTCGTGCTGCCGCTCACCGGCCTCACGACGCCGTTCCTCGCTGCCGGCGGCTCGTCGCTGCTGGCCAACTGGATCATCGTGGGGCTCGTGCTGCGCATCTCGAACGCCGCCCGCCGCCCCGTGGTCGTGGACGGGATGGTCAATGCCTCCGGGCCAGGCGCCGGCCACCTCGACCCCGGCACGGCGCTCCCGGCGGCCGCCGTGCCCATGACAGGAGGTGAGGCGCGGTGAACGAGGCGATCCGACGCACGTGGACCGTCATGGCGGCCATGATCCTGGTGCTCGCGCTGGCCGCGTCCGTCATCCAGGTGCTGGCCGCGGACCAGCTCAAGACGCACGCCCTGAACTCGCGGCAGATGTTCCTGGAGTTCGGCGCCCCGCGCGGGCCGATCCTCGTGGACGGCGAGCCGATCGCCGAGTCCGTCCCCTCCGACGACGCGTACCACTACCAGCGCGTCTACCACGATCCCGAGCTGTACGCCCCGCTCACGGGCTTCTATTCGCTCACCTACGGCACCGACGGGCTGGAGGCGGCCATGAACGAGCAGCTCTCCGGCACCCCCACGTCCCAGTTCGTGGACCGCGCCATGGAGATCATCACGGGTGCCACACCTGAGGGTGACCAGGTGGAGCTGACGATCGACCCCGAGCTGCAGCGTGTGGCGTACGACGCGCTCCCGGACGGCGTGCGCGCCTCCGCCGTGGTCACGGACCCGACGACGGGCGAGATCCTGGCCATGGTGTCGAAGCCGGGCTTCGACTCCAACGCGCTCTCCTCGCACAGTGCGACCGAAGCGCAGTCGGCCATGGCCGCGATCGACCAGATCCCCGGCGCCAGCGCGTACCGCAACCGCGCCGCGGAACAGCTCGTGTCCCCCGGCTCCACCTTCAAGCTGATCGACGCGGTGGCCATGCTCGAGTCCGGTGACTACACCCCGGACGGGACGGTGGACATCCCCGCCGCGTGGACGCTGCCCGGCACGACCACGGAGCTGCCCAACTACGACGGCTCACCGTGCAACACCGTGGGGCGTCAGACCCTCACATGGGCGCTGGCGCAGTCCTGCAACACCCCGTTCGCCATGGCCGCCGTCGAGCTGGGCCAGGACCGGATCCGGGAGGTCGCGGAGCGGTTCGGCTTCAACGACTCCTTCGACTACCCGCTGCCCGTGACCGCCTCCGTGTTCCCCTCCGACCTGGACGACGCCGCGCTGGCGCAGTCGTCGATCGGCCAGCGGGACGTGCAGGCCACGGCGCTGCAGATGGCCATGGTGGCCGCCGGCATCGCGAACGACGGCGTGGTCATGGAGCCGCAGCTGATCAAGGCGGTCCGCCGGCCGGACCTGACCACGGTGGAGGAGTTCAGCCCCCGTGAGCGCGGCCGGGCCACGACCCCCGAGGTGGCCGGGCAGGTGTCGGACATGATGGTCTCGGCGGTGGAGGACGGCATCCTGGGATCCGTGCAGTCGGACACGGTGCGGATCGCGGCCAAGTCGGGCACGGCCGAGGTGGGGGACACGGGCAACGTGCACTCCTGGATCACCGGCTTCGACGCGAGTGAGAACCCGCGGGCGGCCGTGACGATCGTGGTGGAGGACGAGCCGCCGGGGATCGGGCATCAGACAATCGTCAGTGGCATGAAGGCAATCATGGAAGCGGTGGTCACGGAATGAGGCCGACATCGGGCATCACCCTCGGCGGCAGGTACCAGCTGACCGATCGCATCGCGATCGGCGGCATGGGCGAGGTGTGGAAGGCCCGGGACAAGGTCCTGGGCCGGATCACCGCCGTGAAGATCCTCAAGGAGGAGTACACGGGTGACCCCAACTTCCTGCGCCGCTTCCGGGCGGAGGCCCAGCACACCGCGCTGCTGAACCACCCCGGCGTCGCCAACGTCTACGACTACGGCGAGGAGAAGGGCTCCGCCTACCTCGTCATGGAGCTCGTGCCGGGCCAGCCCCTGTCCGCGATCCTGGAGAAGGAGAAGGTGCTCTCCCCGGAGCGCACCCTGCGGATCATCGCGCAGACGGCGGCCGCGCTCTCCGCCGCCCACGCGCAGGGGCTCGTGCACCGCGACGTGAAGCCCGGCAACCTGATGATCACGCCCACGGGGCGGGTCAAGGTGACGGACTTCGGCATCGCCCGCCTGGCGGACCAGGTGCCGCTCACCGCCACCGGCCAGGTCATGGGCACCGCCCAGTACCTCGCGCCGGAGCAGGCCACGGGACAGCAGGCCACGGGCTCCTCCGACCTCTACTCGCTGGGCATCATCGGCTACGAGGCCCTCGCCGGGCACCGCCCGTTCACGGGCGAGTCGCAGATCGCGATCGCCCTGGCGCAGGTCAACGACGCCCCGCCGCCGCTGCCCTCGACCGTGCCCGCGCCGGTGCGCGCCCTGATCATGTGCATGCTCTCGAAGGACCCGAAGGAGCGCCCCACGGACGCCACCGCGGCCGCCGAGGCCGCAGAGGCGCTGCGCCGCAAGGACACCCGCGCCGCGGTGGAGGCCGTCCCGGGCCTGGCCGCGTTCCTCGCCGCGGAGGGCGTGGCCGACCCCTCGGGCGCCGAGACCGCGCCCCTGGACTACGACGGCATGCGCACCGCCCACCCCCGCCCCGAAGGCACCCGCGCGGACGGCACCCCGGCCACCGCGGCCC
>NZ_JANQCJ010000149.1:0-4466 GCF_024723355.1 Micrococcus sp. HG099
CTTCTGGACGGGCCCGGCCGTCGCGGCGGCGAGCGCCTCGCCGACGACGTCGCCGCCTGGTGGGACTTCGCCCGGGCCGGCGCCGGGGACCCCGACGACGACGGCCGCCCGCCCCTGCGCGCCCGTGGCACCGCGCTGCACGGGGCGATCGAGGCGCACTCCTACGGCTCCCTCGTGGCCGGGCACGCGCTGCGCCTGCTGGTCGAAGCGGGGCTGCAGCCGGACGACGTCGAGGAACCCGAGGACGCCGTCGCCGAGGCAGGTGCCCAGGACACCGCCCGCTACGCCGCCCGGCCGGCCGAGCGCCCGGTCGAGGCGCTTGTGGTCTCGGGGGCCGTGGGCCTGCCCGCCGCGCTCGCGGCCCGGGCGGGCCGGCTCGGCCTGCCCTCGGGCCGCGTGTTCCGCGCCCAGGCCCCGGGCGACGTGCTGGCCCGCGTGGGCCGTGCCCTGGGCCGACGCCGGGACTGGACGGACGCCGTCCTGCTGCCGGTGACCCCGCGGCCGGGGCTCGAGGGCGCGGCCGTGCACGGCCACCGCACCGCCCGCTGGTCGCCCGCGGCCGGGGCGGACGCCCCGCGCGGCTACCGCGACCCCGGGACGGTGACCCTCGCGGCCACGGCCCGCGTCACGGCCGGCCTGCCGCTGCCGCCGGAGGCCTCCTAGGGGGCGAACGCCCGCCGCCATCCAGGCAGGGCAGGGCCGACGACGGGCCCGGTGACGCTCGCGTCTATGACCACGCGCGCGGCCTCGAGGGTGTAGAGGTCGTCCTCCAGCTGCATCCGCGTCACCATGGCGTTGCCCAGATCCACCTCGACAAAGCCCGACGACGGGGTCTCGGCCGGCTCCTCACGGCGCACCAGGTCGATGCGCACGGTGCGCTCGTCCAGTCGGCGGGCCCCGTGGGGCCGATGCTGATCATGGGTGCCGCCCCAGATCCCCAGCTCGGCGGGCGCGAGCATGGCCAACACCCTGTGGGTCGGGGAGAACCACGGCCAGTCCCGTTCCCGGGTGAAGCCCGGCTGCCCGGTGGACGGAGGGACCACCAGGCGCTCGCGTCCCGTACGGGGGTTGTAGGACAGATCGCACGCCGCTGATGTCGCCTCGAAGCGGCCGTCGCGGCCGCGGGCCCGGACCTCGTACAGCTCGGGCACTGACAGGTTCGGGGTCACGCGGCGCACCCGCGCCTCGATCGGGAACGTCATGCGGTGATCGCGGGTCGCGGCGACGACGGCGGCGAGCGCCAGTCCGGACTCCCCGTCGTGACGAGCCCGCTGCGTGGGCGTACCCATGGCCTACGGCCGCTCCACGGTCCGGGCCGCCGTGGAGGCGTCAGGCGACGGAGACGGCGGGGTGCCGTCGGACGTCGGAGCCGTGGGGACGTCGACGTCCGGGGCGTCCTCCGCCGGCGCCCCGTCGTCGTCGGGCGTCCAGCCGTCCGCCCACGTTCCGGTCTCATAGTCGTAGTCGACGGGGTTGCCGTCCTCGTCCGTGCGCCGGTACCAGTCGGTGACCTCCTCGGCGGTGGAGTCGAAGTCCGCGCCGGCTCCGCGGCCGTAGGGGGCGCGGCGGACGGCGATCTCGAAGTCGTCGCCGTACTCCTCGATGCCGCGGCGGGCCGCGTTGGACAGGGCCGTGTCCGCGTAGTCCCCGCGGATGGCGGAGGGGTCCGTGGACAGGTCCTTGAGGAACGCGACGATCATCAGGATCAACACGATCGAGAACGGCAGCGCGATGAGGATGGTGAGGTTCTGCAGCGCCGCGAGGGTGTCCTCGCCGCCGGCCAGGAGCATCACCACGGCGATGCCCATCATCATCAGGCCCCAGAACGCGGTCACCGTCCGCCGTGGCGCGGGGTCACCGCGCGAGGAGAGCGTGCCCATCACCACGGAGGCCGAGTCCGCGGAGGTGACGAAGAAGATCGCGAGGATCGCCATCACCACGAACGGCGTGATCTCGGCGAGCGGCAGGCGGTCGAAGAGGGCGAACAGCTGCGCCTCGGGGCTCGCGGCGCCGTCGAAGGCGGCCTCGCCCTGGCGGCGCATCCAGATGGAGGCGCCGCCCAGCACGGTGAAGGCGAAGACCAGGATGGAGGTGGGCACGGCCAGCACGACGGCCACGAACTCGCGCAGGGTGCGGCCGCGGGAGATGCGGGCCAGGAAGACGCCCACGAACGGGGTCCACGCGATCCACCAGGCCCAGTAGAAGGCGGTCCACCAGGACTGGAACTCCACCGTGGCCGCGCCCCAGGACAGCGATCGGCCGGACATCTCCAGGAAGCGGTCCGCGTACTCCACCACGCCCGAAGGGATGAGGTTGAGCAGGAACAGGGTGGGGCCGGCGATGAACACGAACAGCACCATGCCCAGGGTGAGCACGATGTTCGTGGTGGACAGGTAACGGATGCCGCGGGACACCCCGGAGACGGCGGACACCACGAACGCCACCGTGAGCACCGCGATGATGACGATCAGCAGCGTGTTGGAGACCCCGTCCAGCCCGGCCACGATCTGCACGCCCTGGCCGATCTGGACGGCGGCCAGCCCGAGCGTGGCGGCGGTGCCGAACAGGGTGGCCACGATCGCGAACATGTCCACGATCCGGCCGGCGGTGCCCTCGGCCTGCCGCGCGCCGAACAGGCTGCGGAACACGGAGGAGATGAGCGTGACGCGCCCGCGCCGGTAGGAGCTGTAGGCGATCGCCCCGCCCACCAGCGCGTACATGGCCCACGCGCTCACGCCCCAGTGGAAGTGGGACTGCGCCATGGCCATGTGCAGGGCCTGCGGGGTCTCGGCCGCCGCGGTGTGCGGCGGCGGGGACAGGTAGTGGGCCAGCGGCTCAGAAGGACCGTAGAAGAAGATGCCCACGCCGATGCCGGCGCCGAACATCATGGACACCCAGGCGAAGCGGGAGAACTCGGGGCGCTCGTCGTCGCGGCCCAGCCGGATCCGGCCGAAGCGGGAGAAGCCGATGTACAGCATCGCGATCACGGCGAGCCCGACGGCGGCGTTGAGCAGCCAGCCCGCGTTGGTCATCGCCCAGCCGAACGCGGCGGAGGAGGCGGCGCCCACGCTCGCGGGGGCGAGCAGGCCCCACGCGACGAACGCGACGACGAGCACGGCGGTGATGCCGAAGACCACAGGGTCCAGCCTGAAGCGATGGCGGTTCTCGTCCACCGCGATGCCGGGGACCAGACCCGGATGGGTGTCGTGGGGATAGCGTGCGGGGTCCATGGGAGGTCCTTCGATCGATGGCGGTGGAGAGTCGTGGCGGAGCGTCGCGGCGGGGCGTGCCTCAGCGCCGGGCGTAGGCCAGGTCGAACACGAGGCGGCCGGCGCGGCGGGACTTGGCCTCGAAGCTGGTGACGGGCCGACCCTCGAACCGGGGCGCCCAGCCGCCCTCGTGGTCCACGGGGTCTTCGGCGACGGCGGCCTCGAGCGCCTCGCCCAGGCCCGCGCGCAGGGGCCGCTCGTCCTCGGCGGCGCTCTCCCAGCCGGCCGGCAGCGGCTGCGCGCCGACCTCGGCCTCGCGGCCCTCCCGGCGCACCCGCGTCAGGGGGGACTCCTCGCCGGCGGCCCGGCCGGGGTGCAGGTTCTCGAACTCGGGGTGGGCCTCCATGACCTCGCGCATCCGGACCGCGTAGCCGGACCAGTCCGTGGCCAGGCGAAGCACGCCCCCGGGGGCCAGCACGCGGGCCACGCGGTCCGCGAAGGCGGGGGAGACGAGGCGGCGCTTGTGGTGGCGCTTCTTGTGCCACGGGTCCGGGAAGAACACCCACACCTCGGACACCGAGCCCGGCGCGAGCAGGTGGTCCATCAGCTCCGGCGCGTTGGCCTCCACGGCGCGCACGTTCTCCAGGCCGCCCTGCTCCACGCGGGTCATCAGCGCGGCCAGGCCCGGCACGTACACCTCTACGGCGAGCACGTTCCAGTCCGGCCGGTCCGCGGCCGCCTGGGCGGTGGACTCGCCCAGGCCCGAGCCGATGTCCACCAGCAGGGGCGCCCGCCGGCCGAAGGCCGCGTCCCAGTCCAGGCGCGCGTCCCGGGCCACGGACGTGGCGCCGTGCTCGCGCGGCACGTCCACGAGCACCCGCTGCGCCTGACGGTCCCACACGGCCTGGCGGCCGGAGTTCAGGCGGGCGCCGCGGCGCACGAAGGAGACCGGCTCCCGGCGCATGAGCGCGGGGTCCTTGTCCCGGTTGTGGTCGTGGTCGTGGGCGCGCTCGTGGGGCGCGAGGACGCCGTCACGGCCGTCGTCGGCGGGGGTGTCACGGGAGGGGGCGTCGGGGGCGGGAGGCTGCTCAGTCATCGCCTCGATCCTCCCACGGGCCCGGACACGGCTCCGGCGCCCCCGTCCGAGGCGGTCGGAGGGGGCGCCGGAGGCTGCCGAGCGCCGGAGGGCGTCGGGTCAGGTCAGGGCGCGGGGGAGGAGCTGGGCGCCGGCGGGCCGGGCACGCCCCGGTCCGAGGG
>NZ_JANQCJ010000014.1:0-29233 GCF_024723355.1 Micrococcus sp. HG099
GCCGGGCCCCGCCCCGAAGACCCGCGGGCCGCCGTCGTGCGCCTGCGCGCCGCCGCCCGCTCCCGCGCCGCCCACCCGCGCGCGGTCCGCGTGCGCCAGCTCAAGGGCCTCAAGCGGCTGCTGACCGAGGGGCAGGACCGGCTGGTGGCCGCGCTGGGGCAGGACCTCGGCAAGCCGGCTACCGAGGCGCTGATGACGGAGATCGTCTCCGTGCGCTCCGAGGTGGACCACGCCCTGCTGCACCTGACCGACTGGATGGAGCCGCGCCCCGCGAAGCTGCCGCTGGCACTGCGGCCCGCGAGCGCCGAGGTGCGGCCGCGACCCAAGGGGCTCGTGCTGATCATCGGCGCGTGGAACTACCCCGTGCAGCTGACCCTGGCGCCCCTGGTGGGGGCGCTGGCGGCCGGCAACGCCGTCGTGGTCAGCCCCTCGGAGAAGGCGCCGGCCACGGCCGCGGCGCTGCGCGAGCTGGTGGCGGAGCACCTGGACTCGGCGCTGGTGTCCGTGGTGGAGGGCGGCAAGGACTGCAACACCGCCCTGCTCGCGGAGCCCTGGGACCACATCCTCTACACGGGCGGCGAGCGCGTGGGGCGGATCGTGTACGAGGCCGCCGCGAAGACGCTCTCCCCGGTGACCCTGGAGCTGGGCGGGAAGTCGCCGGCGGTGGTGACGCCGTCGCGCAACACGGGGGCGATGGCCCGGCGCATCGCGTGGGCGAAGTTCACCAACGCGGGGCAGACGTGCGTGGCCCCGGACTACGTGCTGGCCGTGGGCGACGTCGCGCACCGGCAGGTCGTGGAGGAGCTGCCGGGCGCGCTGCGCGAGTTCTACGGGGCGGACCCCCGCGCGTCGAAGGACTACGGCCGGCTGGTCTCCGCGGAGCACGCGGAGCGGCTGCGGGACCTGCTGCGGGAGGACCTCGACGCCGGCGCCGAGGTGCTCGTCGGCGGGGACGTGGACCCCGCGCAGCGGTACATGGCGCCCACCGTGGTCACGGGCGTCCGTCCCGACGGTGCTCTCATGCGCGAGGAGATCTTCGGCCCGATCCTGCCCGTGCTGCGGGTGGACACCTTCCAGGACGCCCTGGACTTCATCGCCGAGCGCCCCCACCCGCTGGCCGCGTACCTGTTCACGGACCGGCCGAGCTACCACCGCGCCTTCGACGACCAGGTGCAGGCCGGCGGCCTCGGCTACGACGTCGGCCTGCTCCACGCCGGCATCGCCACCCTGCCGTTCGGCGGCGTGGGCGCCTCCGGGATCGGGGCGTACCACGGGGTGCACGGCTTCGAGACGTTCTCGCACCTGCGGGCGTGCATCACGAAGTCCGACCAGGTGGACACGCTCAAGACGGCCTACCCGCCGTACGGCTGGGTCAAGCGGACGATGATCCCCAAGATGCTCTGAGGGGGCGCGGGGCGAGGGCGGGGGTCAGCGCTGCGGCCAGAAGCCGCGGCGGGCGTAGACCTCGGCGAGGACGTCGGCGCGGTCCGTCATGACGCCGTCGACGCCGAGGTCGAGCAGGCGCTCGATCTCCGCGGGCTCGTCCACGACCCACACGTGCACCGGCAGGCCCGCCGCGTGGCAGCGGCGCACGAAGTCGGCGGTGGCCACGGGCACGCGGCCGTGCCGGACGGGCACCTGCACGCAGTCGACGTCGAGGGCGTACCGGCGCAGCCAGCGGGTCAGGCCCAGCGGGCCCAGCGCCACGAGCGCCGCGATGGCGGCCGCCCCGCCCGACGTCGCCACCCGCTCCGGTCCGGACGCGCGCTCGGGGTGACCGAGGCGGACGAGGGCGCGCCGGAAGAGGCGGCGGCGCGAATCGTGGAACGAGGCCACGAGCACGCGGTCCCAGGCGTCGTGCTCGGCGAGGATGCGGGCCAGGGCCGGGGCCGACGCGCGGTCCTTGAGGTCCACATTGAGGCGGGCCTCGGGGAGCGCCGTGAGCAGTTCGGTGAAGCGCAGCAGCGGCTCCCCGCCGACCGTGACGTCCACCAGCCGCTCCCACGTGTGGTCGCGCAGCCGGCCGCGGCCGGTGCTGACGCGGTCCAGGGTGTCGTCGTGGAAGACGACGAGCTCGCCGTCCGCCGTGGTGCGCACGTCCAGCTCGAGGTAGGTGAACCCGGCCGCGTGGGCGTCCACGAACGCGGCCAGGGAGTTCTCCCGGTCGACGGCGGCGCCCCGGTGCGCGAACCCCAGCGGGTGGCCGCGACGGGCGGGAACGGAGTCGGTGAGGTAGGCGGGGGCAGGACGGGGCGAGGTCGGACGCACGGGATCACCGTAGCGGGGACGGGCGGTGGGCTGCTCACTGCCGCAGCCGGGAACGCGAGAGGTCGGCGCACCGCCCACGCATGAGCCTGCCGGGCCGCCCCACCCCTTCAGTCTTTGGCCTCGTCTGAGAACATCCTGTTCGCCGTGCGCCCCACCAAGCCCGTCATGGTCGCGTCCACGGACCCACCGACAACTCCACCGACCAAGGGCACACCCTTGGCCAGGGTCAGGAGGGGGCGCTGTGTACCGTACTTGGCCACGAGGTAGAAGCCCGCTTTCTTGTTGATTTGGCGCAGGACTTGGATGGGAATCCTCTGGACAGCAGCCATGGCCGCTTTCTCGCCGATCTGCACGCCCGCGGCTCGGGCAATCTGTTGGGCGCTGGACCCGATCGCGACCATGGTCACGACCGTACGAACGTGCGGGTCCATGGGGTCATAGCCGCGAAGATGTGCGATGGCCGCAGTCAAGCGAGCATTGATGACGAGCGAGCCAGCCACATTCGCCGGGATCGTCACCGGCATGGTGACGAACCCGCCAAGGCTGGTCACAAACCCTGTCATGCCCGCTGCCTGCACGGACTCACGGATGAGGCGCCGAACGGCACTCTCGACCGCCCGATCGGAGAAGGATGTGTCGTCCGGCCCGGCTTCTTCGCCCGACAGCTTGGCCCGCGCACGCGCCAAGCGATCGTCAGCCCAGGCGATCGCACCGGTAAGCGGCCCTACGCCATCTGTAATGACCTTATCGATCAATTGGTTGAGCTGTCGTGCCATCGGCCCGGCGTTTTCTTCGCCCGGCAGATCCGTGCCCCCGTCCTGGGACTCATTCATGCCAGATCCCCTGCCTCCCCTATCGTTCAGGGGGCCTCCCCCCTACCTAACGAACGTCACCAACACTGCAAGTGGTCTGTGACCTTGACCCACGGCACCAGCTGCACACTCCACGGAACGATGTCCAGGTGCTGGAGCCGGCCAGAAATGAGAATGGGATGGACGCCCTGACGTTCCGCCTCGGTCTGAACCCACTCCTCTGAAACATCTTCCGGCACGGACTCCCACTCGGGAAGGGCCCACTCAGATGCCAGAGCATCCGCGGCTGCTTCATGTTCCCCTCCCGCGGGACCGAGCGCCTCGTCAATGACAGGCCCCTCTGCCGCATGCCCAAGAACAACGTGAGCCGCCTCGTGGAGCAACGTGAACAGAATCATGTCCATCCGGCCCGTTCGCCCGGACAGGGCGATCACGGGTCGGTCAGCTCGACGGTCGAGGATGAAGGAGGCGCCGCTGACCTTGCCGGATTTGAAGCCGGGCACGTAGACGAGGCGTACACCCACTTCCGCGAACCGCGCCGGAAGGTGCATTACGCCGCTCGGGGCAGTGACCACTCGGGTGAGCTCGGCAGCCAAGGACGCCAGGTCCTGGGCCGAATACGTTGTCGAGACACTTCGCTTCATCGCCTCGTGACGTGCGCACGCGAGCCAGGCGGTTTGTTGTGGTGTCGGCGGCTCGTGCATGTTGTGGCGGCGTGCAGCGGCGGAGAAGGACGGATCCTCCCAGATCGTCCGCAGACCGTAGAGGGTGGCCAAAGCTGCGGGCTGTCGGGGTTCCTCATCCGGAAGCATGCCCCGTTCCACGAGCTCCTTCACCGGAGCGATGTCACGCATCCGCTTCCTCGCCGCGGCGAGGTCGACGACGTTCTCCGGAGTCTCGTCCAGGGCGCGCGGGATGCGGCGTCCGCGACGGGGGACAGTGATCGACACCCCCCGTTCCGCGTCACGACATGTCAACTGCAGAGTGAACCCACACGCCTGCGCCACGCGGGCCAGCGACGAGACGCGGAGGTTCCCGTCCCCACCGAGGAGTTGGGACAGACGGGCAGGCGTGACGCCCATGCGAACAGCCACGCCGCCCTTCTTCTCACCGGAGGCTTCGACCATCTGCTCGATCAGGGATCCCACGGCTCCGCACAGGGCGGCAGCCGCCATCTCGGCCGCGGACGGCTCCGGCAGCTCCGACTTCTGAAGGGCCTCCACGGTGGCCGCGGGCCTCTCAGCGATGACGGCGGGCCCCCCTCGCCGCCGCGGGGCGCGGGGTACGGTGATCTCCACGCTGCCGTCCGCCGTCCGGGCGGTCATCGACCCCGCAAACCCCGCGGCATGCAACAACCGCCCCAGAGTCGACATGCGCAGGTTGCCGTCGCCGTTCACGATCTGTGACAGTCGCCCCGCGGTGACCCCCATCCGCGCGGCGAGGTCCGTCCGCGGCCGACAAGATGACTCCACCACCTGCTCGACCAACGATCCGATGGCGCCCGCCAGCGCGGCCGCGGCAGCATCCCCCGACGATGGCCCCAAGGCCAGGAGCCCGTCGTCATTGCTGGTCATGCTCCCTGTCCTCCTTCGCAATCGTCTCGGCCGTGTGGATGTCTTCGGGGTCTGCGCGCTGACTCATCTTGGGCCAGGCGTGCAGAAGCCGGAGGTGTTCGTCCATCTCGGGGAACCACCAGCACGGACTGTCGGGGTCGGGGGAATCCGACCGCTCCTGGATCTTGCCTTTGGGCTTGAACCCTCCCTGGCCGTCGGTGTCAGCGAACGCGATCCGCTTGTTGCCGTGCTTGAACTCCCACACCCCGTTCTGCAGAAGGTTCACGTCCGTCGCCCGTTCAGGCTCTCCCTGTTCAGCAAGGAAGCGCATCTTGTGCCGCAGGGCGTCGCGGTCCTTCACTTGCTCGTCGTCAGGAATGGTCGGGGACAGCGGATCCTCCTCCCACTCGCCCCGGGACAACTTCTCCCAGAAATCTCGGGCGGGCGACGTCCCGTCGCTGCGTACCCCACAGGTGATGTGGTGACACCACTCGTCAGGGCGTCGTCCACCAAAGATGCCATACCGCCCGACTTTAGTCAAAGCTAAACTCCTCTCACCCCAGCAGCGAGGACCGCTTGCCGGCCCAGCTGACCGCCAGCACATCGCGTGCCCGCGTCGCGGCCACGTACAGCAGGGACCGCTCGCGCAGCAGTGCGTCCGCGCGGTCGGCGTCGCTCGCCGCGGCGCCGCGCACACTCAGCGGCACAGCGCCCTCGCGCACGTCCATGAGCAGTACGCGCGCGAACTCCGTGCCCTTGGCCCGGTGCATGGTCATCACGACGGCGGCCCCCGGCTTCACGGCTTCCTGGTCCACGGCGCGGACGTCCACACCGCGCTCGGCCAGAGCCGAGGCCACCCTGTCCCGGGCGCTCTTGGTCCGCACCAGGACGGCGACGGTCTCCGGCCGGACGTCCTCGTCCGCCAGCCAGGACTTCAGCAGGTCGGCGGCGGCGTCGTACTCGTCCGCGGCGCTGGCGGACGGCAGGACCGTCGGCACGGGGCCTGAACGCACGGAGCGGTACTCCCCGTGTTCCTCGGGCAGGCCGTCCAAGTCCTCGAAGTCGGCGCCGTCCAGCACCTGCATCGCCCACCCGAGCACCTGCTGGGTGGTGCGGTAGTTGAGGGTCAGGCGGCGCGACCGCCCCCGCGACGCGATCCCATAATGGCTGAGCACCAACTTCTGCCCATAGATGCGCTGGTGGTTGTCCTCCGCGATGAAGAGGTCGTTCCGGCCGGGCGCCACGAGGGCGCGCAGCAGCTGCCAGCGGCTGGGGGTGAGGTCCTGGGCCTCGTCCACCAGCACGTGGTCGAACAGCGCCGGCGCCCCCTGTTCGGCTCGGCGCTCGAGGTGCACGGCGGCCACCTGCGCCACCTCGTCGAAGTCCAGGGTGCCGGCAGCCGCCGCGGAACGCCGGTACTGCTCTACGACGCCCCACACCTTGGCGCGCGCAGCCCGGTTGAGCGCAGTGCCGCGCCCGCGCCGCGGGGCGCGAAGATACCCGTCACGCCCGGTGATCCGCTGGGGCAGCACCACCATCGCGTACTCGGCTTCCAGGAAGGACGGTGTCCGCTGTTCCTTGTCCAGCTCGCCTCCGGCCACGGCGAGGGCGTCCTCCCATGCCCGGGCGTCGGTCCGCCGGTTCAGGTCCACGGCGCCGCCTCCCAGCACCTCCTGCACCACGGTCTGTAACTCGGAACCCGCCTGGCGCGCGACCGCGAACGCCAGCGAGTCGATCCCGGCCACGTGCACGCCCGACTCACCGGGGTGGGCTGCGAACGGCAGGTCGGGGTCCAGCCGCTGCAGATCTCGGCGCAGGGCATCGGCGAGGTTGCGCGTGTAGGTGGTGAGCAGGATCCGTGCGCCCGGGTTCTCCGCTGCCAGGCGCTGCGTCCGGTGCAGCAGCACCACGGTCTTGCCCGTGCCGGCGCCTCCGGTGAGCTTGGCGGGACCGTTGTAGTCGCGGTCCACGAACTGGCGCTGGACCGGGTGGAGGAACAGCTGCCACGCTGCGAAGTCGCCGCCCTCGATGGCCCGGCGCAGGTCCTCGTCGTCCTCGATCCACGCGAAGGAGACCTGAGCGGCCGGATGCTTGAGGCCGCGGATCAGCTGCTCGTCCTCGGTGCCGGAGTCGTCCACGGGCTGAGTGAGGCCGAACGCGCCCTTGACGTCCTCTACGGACACGCCGGTCCCGAGGTCCACGAGAGCCAGGCCCTGCCAAGGCACCTCGGCGGCATGTGCCACCTCAAGGAACGCGTTCTCGTCCTTCGCCTGCAGGGCTGCCACCGCCAGGTCCTCGTCGAGGCCGAGGTTGCGCAGGTCCTCCGCGGTCACGCCGTGCCCGGCCAGCACCGGCGACGACGGCGCCATGGTCGCGGCCTCCTCCGTCGCCGCCGGCTGGGCCGCCGGGACCGTAGGCGGCGTCGGGATGACCGACTCGGGGACCGTCGCCTCGGGCACCTCCACCGGCTCGGGCATGGGACCGTCCGCACGCAGCGCCTCTCGGACGGCCTCGGTCATGCGCACCTCGGCGACGCCGTTGATCGGGTTTCGCGTCAGGGTGATGCGCTCAGCGAGGCGGTTGCCCTTGTCATGCTCGTAGACCCCGACCAGCACATAGGACACGACCTCCTTGTCGGTCAGCTTGAACATCACGGCACGGTATCCGTCGTCCACCCGTCCGGTGCGGACGCGGCGGTCCGCCGCCCCCTTGATCGGTTCCACATGGAGCCCCGGGCGAGTGTCGTCTTCCACGACCTTGGACATGAACTCGAGCGTCTTCGCCTTGAGGCGGTTGTCCTTCGGGTACTCGAAGTTGTTGTTCAGCACGATGTTCGCCATGGGTCTCTCCTCAGCCCTTGAGTCGATCGATGATGGGAGGCAGTCCGTCGGCCGAGTCGAATACGGTCCATCCGGCCGAGGCCAGGTCGGCGCGATCGGGTTCCGGCAGGTCCACGGTGACAGCGATCTTCCGCTGCGGCCACGCGAAGGAGACGGGCAGCCCGGAGATCTCCTCGCCGACCAGCTCGGGCACCTCCACCCCGGCGTCGGCCAGGGCCCGGGCCACCGCGATGTCGTCCTCCATGACCAGGTCCGGCCCGACGCCGGCCCACTCCCCCGGCAGGGCCGCCTCGGCGGCCTCGGCGGCCGCCATCTGCGACTCCACGGTCCGCGCCGCACCGGCGGGCACCAGGTCCACGGGCCCGAGGTCCGCCGCGGCCGCGCGCGTCTCCGCGAGCACCCGGGTGGCGGTGGTGACCTGCACGAACCCGGCGGGGGTGACGGCGTTGGCGATCTGCAGCCAGGCCCGCCAGGCCTCCGCATGGTCCTCCCGGTCCACCGCGGCGTCCCGGTCGTCCAGGACGACAGCGGTCTGGAGGCTCGCGTGGTCGGGGCTGAGCCGGGAGAGCACTACGAGGTGGTCCCGACGCCACACGTAGCCGACCTCGCCGCCGTCCGGGCCGACATTCCCGTCGAGGAGAGCGAGCGCCGCCTCCGCCACGGTGTCCGCCTCCGGGAGCGGCACCGTGGTCGCGAGGCTCACGAACAGCGCTCCCAGCCCGCGGCTGAGACCCTGCCGGGCCTCGGCGTCGGCGGGGCGCTGCATGCGGCCGATCAGCAGGTCGATCGGCCCTGCCCGGTGGTCCTCCACCACGGCCTGGGTGGTGCCGTTGCCCAGCTGACCGGACACCGCGAAGTACGCCTGAACCGCCTGGGGGCTGAGCCAGTCGGGCACGGTACCGGCGGCCGTCGCCGCCTGGGCGCGTTCCAGGTCCTGGTGGGTCACGGCGACGACGGCGATCCCGTCCGCGCGCAGGTCCTCCCGCTTGCGGGCGTCGTCCGCGATCCGGTTGTGCCCGGGGGCCGCGTGGTACCGCCACCCGTCGGCGAAGACGGCCACGTCCTCCTGGCTGCGGTCCTCGGGGCGCAGTAGGAAGTCGGGCATCACGTAGTCCATCCGCGCCTGCGGGACCAGGCGCCAGCGCATGGCGCCGAGGCCGCTGATCACCAGCTCCACGCCACCGGTCCCGGAGACCTGGCGCACCTGGCCACCGGCGGCCTCCACGCGGGCGGTGAACACCTGGCGGACGAGGCGCTCGAGGTGGGACTCCGGATCGGGGTCCACGACGACGACGCCCGCCTCCGGGTTCCATCCCATGACCTCGGGATCCAGGGAGGAGACGTCCGCATCCTTGTCCACGCCCAGCAGGGATCGGAGGTGCCGCTCGGCGGCGGCGCGGGAGAGGTGCTCCGTCCCTCCCCCGGGAGCGAAGGGCAACAGGCAACGGTGGCAGGCGCTGCGGTCCTCGTCCGTGCACGGACAGGCAGCCACCACCCGCAACGCCTTCACCAGCACGCGCCACAGCCGCTCCGGCGCGGCGAGGTCGGCGAGGTATCCGGTGCCGCCGGGGACCACGTCGTGCAGGAGCAGGCCGTCGTCCACGCCCCCGCCCTCGGTGCGGGGCACGGGCACGGCGGCCACCTGCAGGTGGTCGGGGGCGCCGCCGATGTCCTCCCGCAGCCCCAGCAGCAGAGCCGCGGTGAGGGAGGGCACGGCGAACGAGTCCGCGAGGGTGAGGTGCGGTGGCAGGGTGAGGACCACGCCCTCGGTGCGGAGCCCACGGGTGAGCAGCACGGTGCGCACGTCCTCCGTGGTGCCGTCCCGGTGGGGACACCAGGGGCGGTGCTCGGCGCGGGAGTTCTCCCCCGCATGGTCGTCCAGGCGCCCGCAGCCGGCGCACACGCGGAAGGGCGCGAGCACCACATCGGCCCCGGCGATCCGCCGGTCGGTGGTGCCACCCTTCATGCGTGGGCCCACATTGATCCACTGCAGCTCCAGGCCGCGGTGGTGGGTCACGCCCAGGTCCTGGCCCACGTGCCACCGGCGCTGCACGGTCTCCTCGGAGAGGTCCGCGGCGGTGACCACGCCGAAGGGGGTGCGGCGGCGCGCGTCATCACGGTCGTCGATCCGGTCCCGGTCCCGGCGGACCTCGGCGTACACGTGCTCGAGCCGGACGACGTCGTACCGCTGGCCCGTGTCCGCGATCGCCACGGACGCGCACCGCGGGCACACGGAGGGGACGGCCGCCGCGGCCGGCAGCTCCGCGCCGTACCCGCAATCGGCGCAGAGGGCCCAGGACTGCACCTTGTCCCCGTCCCGGCCCACGTCGATCCCGTCGATCCGCATGGCCAGCTCGTGGGTGTAGAACGTGGCACCCGGGGCGAACTCGGTCAACGCGCGGGCGGAGGGGCGGGTCACGGAGGTCGCGTCGGACTCGTACTCACCGGTGTCGGGGTCCAGCCAGGTGACGCGGGCATCCAGGGTCACCGAGTCATCCAGGAGGGTGTAGTTCGGCAGGAGGCCACGCTCCTCGAGCGCGGACACCCAGTGCCCGGATCGGTGCTCCTTGGCCTCCCGCACGGCGAGGCGGCGGGCCACCTCGGCCAGGCGGTGGTCGCGCTTGTCCTCGTCCGAGGCGCCGGGGCTCTGGGCCGCCTGCGCCAGGGCGGGCAGCGCGGTCTCCACCTCGCGGACGTGTCGCTGCAGGTCGTCCTGCCGGCGGGCGAACTCCCCGACGGCGCCGCGCACCTGGGCGCCGAGCGATCCCTCGGGCGCCCACTCGCCGTCCGGCTCGGGGGTGGCCCACGCGCGCAGGCCCACCTGCACATGCTCGGCCAGGGAGGCGAAGCCGCCGAGAAAGGCGTCCAGCCGGGGCTCGGCCTCGTCCCGGGCCAGGGCCAGCAGATCCCCGAGGAAGGTGCCGTCCGCGGCGCTCGTGAGCACGTCAGAAGCGCGCTGGGGCACCGGGGCGCCCGGCCGGCGGGCGATGGCGTCCGCTAGAGAGGCCAGGTATTGGCGGCGGAGGATCTCCTCGGCGTCCAGATAGGTGGCCGGTGGGCGGACGGCGCCGTTGATGAGGGAGGCGGGGTCCCCGAGGCGGGGCAACTGGTCCCCGCGGCCAGTCACGAACGCCATGGTGAAGGCGTTGCCGGTGAGACGGCCGGCGCGGCCCACGCGCTGCACGTACTGCGCCACGGCGCGTGGCAGGGAGGAGAGCATCACGGCAGAGAGGTCGCCGATGTCGATGCCCATCTCCAGGGTGGGGGTGGCCACCAGCACGTTGGGGTCGTCCGGCGCCTGCGCGCCGCGCTTGAAGCCGTCCTCGATGCGGCGGCGCTCGGTGTCGGCGATCAGCGAGGTGTGCTCGGCGGAGACGATCCGCCGCATGTCCGCCCCGCGGTAGAGGCGGCGGTAGAAGGTGTCCTCGCGGGGCGCGGCCCGCAGGGAACCGTCGCAGCGGACCACGGTGCACGGGGCGCCGTTCAGCTGCGCCACCACCTCGGGGGTGGCGGGGAGCTGGTCCTGGCAGGTGTCGCACACCAGCAGGGCGGCCCCGCTGGCTAGCTCCTCATCCGTGAGGGCGCGCAGGGTCACGGCCCCGGCGGGCACGCCGTACACGCTGGCGCCGGAGTCCGTCGCCACCTCCCGCAGCACGTCATCGCGGGCCAGGGCGGCGAGCAGGCGCTCGGCGAGCTTGGCGCCGTGGCGGCCCGCCACGCCCAAGTTCTTCACGGTCCACTTCGCGTACCAGCCCTGGGCGGAGCGGACGGTCTCGAGGTCGCTCTCCTTGTTGGGGTTGGCCCCGCCGACGCGCGGGAACGCCGGGGCGCTGCGCCCCTTGGGGAAGGCGGGCATGCCGGTCTTGGGGCGGCCGCCCCAGATCCGGTAGCGGCGGCCGTCCTCGGCGAGGTACTTCTCCAGCCACTCGTGGTGGATGCCGCCGGAGCGGCGGATGTGCTCGAGCACTCCACGCACCCACGCGGTCAGCGCCGCATCCGTCACGCCTCCCGTGAGCACCGCCTCGACCCCGGCGTCCAGGGTCTGCACCTCATCCTCGGTGAGCACGCCGCGGGCGATCGCGGCGAGGCGGGCGGCGGGGCCGGCCTCCACGGCCACGCCGACGCCGCCGGTGGCTTCGAGCGTGCGCCCGTAGCCGGTCTGCAGGCCGAACTCCAGGGTGGCGTCGAACAGCAGGCGCCTCTTCACCCAGCGCCGGTCCGTGCCGCTCACCTGGGCGGCTGTCTCGGCCGCCCAGAACCGGCGGAAGCGGTCCAGGGAGAGCGCGTCCGGCGGCACCAGCCGGTAGCGGGCGAAGGCGTCGTCGCCGGCGGCGGCGAGGACGTCGTCCACGAGGGTCTCGAGGGTGGTGGGGGTGGTGCCCACCTGCGCCCCGAGGGCCGTGCGCAGGCTCATCGCGTGGGAGCGGGCCTGCACGAACCCGGCACGGTGCGCGGCGTCCTGCACGGAGTCCGTGAACACGAGCGCCTTCTTCTCCCGCTCGTCCAGGGCAGGGTCCCCGTACAGCACGGAGAGGGTCACGGAGAGCAGGGTGGCGATCGCCGCGCCGAGGAAGCGGATGCCGTCCGCGCGGCCGCAGGCGGGGCAGTCGTCCTGGTTGCTTCGCTGATCGGCATCCTGGCCGGTTTGAGTGAGCACCGACAGCACATGCCCGCCGAGCAGCGCCGGGTCGTCCTCGGCGGGGCGGGCCGGCAGCAGGCGACGAGCAGAGACGTCGAACCAGCGCAGCCCCTCCACCTGCCGGCCCTGACGCTCGCGCTCGTCCTCGCCGGGGGCGTGGAGGAGGGCGCGGAAGCGGGACTCTCCGGCGGCGTGGTCACGGCGGATGTCCGCGTCGTGCTCGGCGAGCTCGTCCCCCGTGGGGGCCAGGCTGACACCCCATCCGGAGCGGCCGCAGTGGCGGCAGTACACAGCGGGGAAGACGGCCGCGGGGGCGCCGTCCTCGGCACCGACCCATGCGCCGCCGGCGGGTCCGTCGTCCGACCAGCGATAGGCGGGCACGGCGGAGGCCACGCGGTCCACGCGGGTCAGCTCGCGCACCCACAGGTGCAGCTCCACACTGACGGCGTCCCGGCCGTGGCTGGCGCGCACGTGGCTGAGCGCACCGATCAGGGCCTCGAGGGCGCGCACGTGGTCCGCGTACTCGGCGGAGAGCCCGACGGCGGCGAGCAGCTCCGGCACGGGACGCGCCTGGGCAGCGGCCTCCACCAGGGCGCGCACGTCCGGGTGGCGGCGCAGCAGGGCGGGAGCGTCCTCGGCACTGAGGCCGTCCTCCGCGTGGAAGGCGCGCACCGCGGCGGCGGTCAGCGCGGCAGGGTCGTCGGCGTGCGCGGCCGCGGTGGCGGCGAGGTCCGCCAGAGACCCGTCGCGGGCAAGCTCGGCGAGCCGGCGCGGGGTGGCGGCCACGGCGGGGTCGGCGGCGGCTGCCCAAGCGTCGTAGTCCACCATGGTCTCGGTGACGACGGCCTCGAGGCCGAAGGGCTCGCCGAACACGGTGGCGGCGAAGTCGAGCATCACGGAGGGGTCGGACTTGTCCCCGAGGGTGGCGGAGGTGGCCACGGGGGTGATGCGGCCGAGGGGGCGGGCTCGCTCGGCGTCGGTGACGGTGGGGTCGTCCTCGCGCCAGTGGGACTTGAGGGCAAGGCCGAGGCGGCGCAGCAGCATGGCCACGTCGGTGCCCTGGGCGCCGTCGTAGGTGTGGAACTCGTCCAGCACCAGGTACTGAAGGGAGCGGGCGGAGCGCTCCCACAGGGGCTGATCGTCCGGACGCAGGAGGAGCTGGTCCAGCATCTTGTAGTTAGTGAGCAGGATGTCCGGCGAGGTGTCCCGGAGGGTGTGGCGGTCCGTGATGAGCCCGTCCGAGGAGACGCGGGTGCGGGTGCCGGTCTGGTTGCCGGTGTAGATGCCGGCGGTCACGGAGCGCAGGGCGGGGTCGCCGGCCAGGGTGGCGGCCAGGCGGCGGGCCTGGTCGTCCGCAAGGGCGTTCATCGGGTACAGGATGAGCGCCTTCATGCCGGTGGTCCCGGCCCGCTTGGCGCGCAACACGTGGTCCAGGATCGGGTGGAGGAACGCCTCGGTCTTGCCGGAGCCGGTGCCCGTGGTGATGAGGGTGGGCTCGGGCCGCTCCCCCACGCCCGTGCGGCCCAGGGAGGTGAGCCGGGCGTAGGCCTGCGCCTGGTGCCGGTAGGGCGTCCAGCCGGGGGTCCAGTCCAGGTGGTCCCGCCAGTCCGGGTCCGCCGCGCGGAACGGCAGGCGCAGCCGCACGTAAGGACCCTTGAACAGGCCGTCCCGCTCGTGGCGGAGAAACTCGTCCAGGGCGCGGCGGGGTTCGGCGTCCGCGAGGGCGAACGTGGTGGCCAAGTAGTCCACCAGCCCGTCCGTGATGCGGCGGGCCTGCAGGGTGGGGAGCAGCTCGGGCATCAGCCCTGGACCTCCTGGAGTCGGCGCTGGAACTCGGCGTAGGCCACACGGAAGTCCTCCTCGCGGTCCCGGGTGGCGAAGGGCAGCTCGTATTCGTAGGCCACGCCGGAGCCGGGGTGCACCGCGGTCCGCTCCTCCTGCGTGATGCGCTCGCCCTTCTTCTTCCACACGGAGAGCACCTCGGTGGGGACGAGGCGGCCGTTGCGGTCGAAGGTGTACTTGTCTTGGTCATAGCCGTGGAGCACGGCGAAGGTGGTGCGGTAGACCGTGCAGAGGTCCTCCACGTCCACGCCGAGCATCAGGGCCACCAGGGCGTCGATCTCCACCTGGGCATTGCGCCGGTCCTCGGCCCGCCGCAGCGGCACCTCGGCCGTCCATTCCTTCCCGACGACGGCACTCCCGTACCGCGGCAGGATCGCCTCGTCCTCGGCGAAGGCCGGATCCCAGCACTCGTCCCACAGGTCCGCGTAGGCCTCGGTGAGGCAGTTGAGCTGCAGGGTGCGCAAGAGCAGCGAGGGCACCAGTGGATGAGACAGCGGCACAGCTGGTAGGCGGCGAATGTCCGAGGCCCTTAGATTTGCCCGCGGAGCTGATCGGACGTAGAAATCGGTTAGAAGACTCATCATTGAACCGCACACGGTTATCATGTCCTTGATGTCAACTCCGCAAGGCCCCATGGAGAATATTCCGTCGATATGAGTGGCGCCTGGCGGAATGATCGCAGGGGTCAGAGTGCGCTCATTTTCGACCTTCACCATCTTGCGCCATGCAATCCTGTACGAGTCGCTGGCTGGTCCATAGCTCGCCCATGAATCATATCGATCCATCAGTTCATCCTCACTCAATAGGAGTCTGAATCGAGTCACCGGATTGGCATTATTGCTCAACGCTTCCAGATCAATGGGAGATACATCTTGAGCACTGCGCATTGACATGTTTGGTGATTTATAAAATGGCGTACCCGCCCAAAGAAACGTTCCTGACAGAATCGCTTTGCACCAGGGAGGCGTACCCCAGTCCCGCGCGAAGACTCCGCGAGCGAAGTCGAGATCCTGATCCCAGCCGCGCGAGTACCCGAATGGCATCTCTCCAACTCGGCGACCGGAAGTGGCCATAGAGTGAAGGATCGTCGCCGGAGCAGATCCAACCATGTAAGCCATCTGTGGCGTTCGATGATCGGGGGCATCGAAGACTTCCGTCCAGGTCTCTAGAGTCTCATCATCAATCCGATGAATGCGACTCGAGTGAGCCCGCATGTCCCACGAGTTGTTCCACTTAAGGCCCGGCTCTTCACCCAACCCCGTGTGAATCAGGGACGAGGTCAACACGCTTGGGTGGTAAAGGTACGCTGCATGCATGAAATCCACTGCAGTTCGGTACGCCGCGTAGATATTGACACTGAAGATCATTTTCGAGGCAATACCCTCAAAAAGCACATCCTGGTTGGAGAAGTGCCAGTGCCGGCGCAGTCTCCTATAGCATTGCATGCGCAACAATGCGGCGGATTCGTCAGTAAAATGCGACTCCTGATGGATCAATGCTGTGACTCCGAGAGCATGCTGTCGAGACCAACAAGCCGCAATAAATACTCTGTACAGATCTGGCTGTCCAGTCAGTATCGGAAAGTTAACCGTGTCCGAGAAGTATGCGGAGGAAGCAGTCGTCAGCGAGACGCTATCCACCAAGTGAGCGACTGCGAAGCCTGCTTGCATGATCTCAAGCCACCTGGCGGATTCTTCTTCCTGCGATATTCCCTTTGCCAGCTTCCACCAGGGGTCCAAGTCCGAAAGAACCGCCTTCATGTCATTACGCGGCCGCACCCACGGCGGGTTGCCGATCTGCAGGTCGAAGCCGCCGCGCGCGAAGACGGCGGCGAAGTCCAGCTCCCAGTGGAAGAAGCCCTGTGACTGCGCCACCTGCTCGCAGACCGCCAGCCACGGGTGCGCTTCCAGGGCCTTCTCCACAGAGACGGCGTTGGTGCCGGCGCGGTCCCAGAGCTCGTAGTCGTCCAGCTCCTCCCAGGACTCCACACTTGCCAGAGACTCGGTGTCAGCATTCCTCACGTTCTTGGTGGACTCCACGCCGAGCAACATCTGCAGGGCGCCGATCCACTGCTCCATGCTCGGCGGTTTCACCTCGGTCTCCGTGAGCGGCCAGAACCACAGCGCGCACCAGGCGTCCATCACACGTCGCAGACGCCGGTAGGCACCGTTCTGGTCCGCCAGCGACTCCTCGATCTGCTCGCGCGTGACGGCACCGCGCTTCTCCGGCACCTCGCGGCCCCAGAGGTCCAGGTCGCGGCCGGACTGCTGCTCAGCCAGCGTCAGTCGCCGCAGCGCAAACGCCCAGAGCTTGTCTGCCCGCTGCGTGAGGGCCTCGAGCTCCTTGACCTGCTTGGCCGAGAGCTTGCGGCGCATGCTCGAGCGCCACCCCTTCAGCGCCTTCACCTCGTCCGGGACGAGGTCCCGCACCAGCTTCGGGGCCTCCACACCGGAGCCCCACCCCTCGGAGGGCAGCAGGAAGTGGAAGACGGAGCCGGAGGTGAAGGAGCCGTCGTCGACAAGCTCGGAGAGCGGGCGGTCCTCCGGGACCGCCTTCATCCACGCCCGGTCCTTGCGCAGCTGCGCCCCCGAGTACACCGAGCGGCGGGCACCGATCAGCGAGTTGCCGCGGCGCAGCCGCAGGCCGAACCACGGGGCCTGCAGGCCCTCCACCATGGTGGACAGCCACAGGGAGACCTCCGCCAGCTCCACCGCCGTCGCGTTCAGGTCCACCCCGTACACCTGGTGTAGCGCGATGTGCGCCTTCGCCTTCTGCAGTTCGTGCGGGTAGTCCTCCGGGTCGATGCTGCGGCCCAGCTCCGCCTGCCGGCGGGTCAGGTACTCTCGGGCCAGCTGGTCCACCGCCTCGATGGCGAACGCGCCCGAGCCGAGGGCCGGCTCGCAGACGGTGAGGTTCAGGATGTCCTCCGCCGAGGTGGTGGCGCCGTCCTGGTCCAGGAGCTCCTCCAGCGCCTGCTGGACGGTGAAGCGGGTGAGGACCTCCGGCGTGTAGTAGGACGCGGACTGCTGCCGCTCCCGGCCGGAGAGGCGGTACACGAACGTGCCTTTGCGGTGACGGACCGGCCGGCGCTCGTGCGTGACCGGGTCCTCCTCCTCCACGAAGTCCTTGCGGTCCAGGTGGTCCGCGCGGTCCACGGGCACCACCCACGAGCCCTTCGAGGCGTCGCCGCCCGGAGCCACCTCGAACAGCTCGTCCTCCGCGAAGAAGCCCGTGTAGCTCATCAGGCCCTCGTACACCGCGCCCAGCTGGTTGATGCCCAGCTCCCCGTAGGAGATGAACCCGCGGTCCCGGCCCTTGCGCTCCTTGGAGAGCAACAGGTGGCGCAGCACCTGCTGCAGGGCCGCGTTGGAGAGCTTCACCTCGTCGATCAACGCCGTGGCCGCCGGCGCGAACAGGTCCGCCCGCAGCGGGTGGAACTCCAGGCCCCCGGTGGCGTCCTCCTGCTCCGGCGTCCACGGGCGCGGGCCCGCGTCCACCAGTCGGGAGAGCACCGCGAGCGACTCATGCAGATGCGTGCCCCGGCGGGCCTGCTCCGTGGCCAGCTCCACCAGGGTCAGCTCCCGGAGCCGGTCCACCGAGTAGCCCGCGTCGTACTCCGCGGCCCCCGAGGGCAGCACCCCCAGTTCCGGGGACGCCTCCGCGTACAGCAGGAACAGGATCCGGTAGAGGTACCGCAGGGACTGCACAGCCAGTGGCTGCGCCTGGTCCCCCGGCAGCGGAGGCAGGCCCGCGTCCGCGCGGCGCGCGACGACGTCGTTGGCGATGATCTCGATGGACCGCCGCACGCCCTCGCGCAGGTCCTCGGAGACGCCCACCGTGTGACGCACCGACTCCTCCAACACGCCCGACCACCACACTGCACCGTCCGCGTCCGGGGCGAGGGAGCCGGCCTCCAGGATGGTGAGCGCGCGGTCGATCTCCCCGCCGCGGGCGGCGTCGTTGCGCTCGGCCACCGTCTGCAGGTCCACCGCCAGGTAGCGACCCTCCGCCCAGCGCGCGCGTTCGGCCACCACGGCCCAGCGCCCGGCCAGCAGAAGGGTGAAGTCCGGGCCGGCCGGGTCCACGAACAACGTGGACAGGGCGCGCGCCGCCGAGTGGTGCTCCGTTCCGGCTTCGTCCACGAACGGCACGGCCAGGGTGCCGCGGGCGTCCTGCGGGTCCCCCTTGGCTACAGCGTCCTCGAGGGCGTCCACCGGCCGGGCCCGCAGAATCGCGAGCGGGGCCTTGCCCTCGATCCCCGCCGAGGACACTCGAGTGACCGGGCCGTCCACCGCGAGGGAGAACTCGCCGGTGCGGTACCCGAGGACGGTGAGGACGTCGTCGTACACCGCGTCCGCGGCCGCCTGCCGGTCCGCGGGCTCCGCGGCCTCCCCCGCGGCCTCCGACAGCGCCCCGAAGCGCCGCTCCAGGTCCCCGCGCGCCGCCGTGAACCGCTCCCGCGGCGATGAGGCCCGCTCGTCCCATTCCTTGCGCCGGGCGAGGACCTTGGCACGGAAGGACTCCTTGGTGGCGTCCGAGGTGAAGTAGTGCTCGGAGAGCCACTCCCCCACCACCACGAATGCGTCGCTGACGGCCATGGATCATGCCTCCTGGGACGGGGTGGACAGGCGTTCCGGCGTGGCCACCGGGTGGTCCCGCGGGACCACCAGCAGCAGCGGGCGGACGAGCTGGCGGGCCGGGGACCGGTCCTCCGCGAGGCGGCGCTCCTCCTCCACGGTGACGCGCCGCTGGCGGATCTGCGCGCGCTGGATCAGGGCGTCCGACTCCTCCTCCCACTGTCGAGCCCGGTGGACCCAGCGGTCCACACGCGCCTGAGCGTCCTCCACCGCCGCCGGGAACACCGCGGCGCGCAGATGCTCGGCGGCGGCGTCGACCGCCGGGCCGACGTGCGCCGTCAGGCCCTCCGGATCCGCGGCGGGGCCGGGGTTGGGCGAGGGGGCGTCCAGCCCCACCCGGGCGAGCATCGCGGCGGCCGAGACGTGCTCGCTCACCGGGGCCAGCCCAGCCTCCGGACCGAGCGGGAACTCGACGGACAGCCAGGCCGAGGTGACCGTGTGGCCCGCCCGGTTGGTGAGTGTGCCGTTCAGCAGTACCGCGGGGTGCTCCACGTCCCCGCGCACGGCGAAGACCTCGTTGCGGCCGAGCGCCGCGAGCGCCCGGTCGCTGATCCAGTCCAGCACCGGGTGCAGCGGGCCGAGGAAGTGGGCCTCCGGCCACGTGGAGTCCGAGGTGTCCGCGAGCGCCTTCTTCAGCAGGTCCGTGCCCTTCTGGCGGGTGGTGGCCAGCACCAGGCGCTCCGTGACGTGCCGGTCCGCCAGGTAGGACTGCGGGAGCACCGTCAGGCGGCGCTGCAGATCCTTCGGCGGGGCGAGCTCCACCAGCTGCTGCTCCGGGTGCTCCCGCCAAGAGACACCCCCGCCCTGCTCACGGGGAGACTGCTCCGGGCGCGTGAACACCTCCACCAGGCCTTCCCGGAGCAGTTCCAGCGGCTCCGCCGCGGTATCCGAGCCGACCGGGGCACCCGCCGGGGTGGGGGCGGCGGCGGGGGGTGCGCCGTCGTCGTTCGGGGAGGTGGCGGGCGTGGCGGCTTGCGCCGCGCCCGGAAGCGCCGAGCCGGCCAGGCGGGCCATGAGGCCGGCGAGCGAATCCCCCGCGGCCACCGCGCCGGCGTCGGCGACCACGTCCTCGAAGTCCTGCTGCCCCGCGAGGACGGCGCGGATGGACTTCTCCTCCGCCTCCACGTCATAGGCGCCCATGAGGCTCGCGGCGTCCCCGAGGGTGGTGTGGGCCTCGTGCTCCTTCTCCACCAGGCGGGCGAGCACACGCAGATCGCCCGAGAACATCTCGTGGCTCGGCTCCAGGATGAGCGCGGTGAGCTGTGGGCTGGTGCGCTGGCCGTAGCGGTCCACGCGGCCGTTGCGCTGCTCCAGGCGGATGAGGGACCAGGGGATGTCGTAGTGGACGAGCTGATGGCACTGGAGGTGGAGGTTCACGCCCTCCGAGGCGACGTCACCCGTGACCAGGATCCGGACCGGCGTATGGGCCTGCTTGAAGGATTCCACCACCTCCATCTGCTCCTGATCGGAGAGCCCGCCGTGCAGCAGATCGACGGCGGCCGCGGGAAGCTTGAGGTCCTTCTGCAGGCGTTCCCGCAGCCAGTGCAGGGTGGCGATGCGCTCGGCGAAGATCACCACGCGCTCGGGAGCGCCCGGACCGACGCCGATGCTCTTCAGGTGCTCCAGCAGGGCCGCGTACTTCCCGCCGCGGGGCTCGGCCAGGGCCTCCTGGTTGAGGGTGCGCAGCCGCTCCAGGGCGGCGATCTCCTGGGACTGGGCGTGGTTCTCCGGGTGGAGCCGGCGGATGCGATCCGTGAGCGTCTCCTCGAGGGCCGCCGGGGAGGAGAGGAACGCCTTGGCCAGGGTCCAGGAGAAGAGACCGGAACCCGCGGAATGCGGGGAGGATCCGGCCTTCGGGTGCAGCCACACGTCGGCGAGCTCCGCCGCCACCGCGTCCTCCGCCGGCGACGCCGGGACCAGGACGTTGCGGGGCTCCGCGCGCTCAGCCCAGGCCGCGCCCACGACGGCCGCGACCTCCGGGCTGTGCCGGTGGCGGCGCAGGACCAGGCGCTGGACCTCCTCCGGGATGGGCTCGCCGTCGGGGCTGACCGCCGTGGGCTCAAGGAGGCGGATGAGCTCCGCGAAGGACTCCTTCTTGCCGTTGTGGGGCGTGGCCGAGGCGAGGATCAGGGCGTCCGTCTGCGGTGCCAGGACCGAGGCGAGGCGGTTGTTCTGCGTGGCCGAGTTGGTGATGTTGTGGGACTCGTCGATCACCACGGCGTCCCAGCGGTGCTGGCGCAGGTGGGCCAGGTACCGGTCCGACTTCAGAGTGTCGATCGAGATGATGACGCGCTTGAAGTGGGAGAACGGGTTGCGGGTGGCCGGGAGCTGCTGACGCACCCGCTGGATGCCGAGGGAGTCCAGGCGGACGAACGGCAGGGCGAAGCGGGTCCACATCTCGTGCTGCATCTGCTCCAGCACGTGGCGCGGGGTCACGATCAGAATGCGTTCGCCGCGGCCGCGGCGGACCAGCTCGGCGAGGATCATGCCGATCTCGAGAGTCTTTCCGAGGCCCACCGCGTCGGCCAGGAGGAGCCGGGGGCGGAGGTTCTCCGGGTCCAGTGCCCGGGTGACGGCCGCCTGCTGGTAGGGCAGCGGATCCGCGAGCGCGCGGGCGGAGACGGTCACCGAGGTCTCGTCCACCGGCAGGGGGGACTTGCGGAGCGTGGCCTCCAGCCACAGGCGGGCCGTGCGGTGCGAGGGAGAGGGGTCGCCGACGACCTCGGCTGCGGCGGGGTCGAGGACCTGGATGTCGTCATGCCGCTCGTAGAAGGTGGCCTCGGTGTCCCGGACCAACTCCGTCAGCCCGCGGACCGACAGGAGCTGACCGTCCGCCGTCGGCTCCACCGAGGTGACGAGCCACTCCTCGTCGCGGACCACCACCACAGAGCCGGGCGCGACCGTGAGCGTGGAGGCGGTGGGCACGATGGGCTCCTTCAACGGTGAAGTGCGTGGTCACGGTCACTGTAGGCAATGAGGCGGGGCAGCGCACGGACGCGCGCGGTGTCGGCGCCGCGGAGGGGGAGCCGCAGGTTCTCCGGTGGTGTCAGCCGACCCGCTTGCACTCCCACCTCATAGACTGCGACCTACCCCACTCCTTCGCACATCCAGGCAGGCCCCACGTCGTGAAGTCCCTCGTCGATCGCGCAGTGAACCTCTTCACCTTCCTCGCCAAGCGCGAGGCGATGAAGACGACGGTGATCCGCGACCTCAGCGCCTACGAGAAGGAGGGCTCGGTCCGCTGGCTGAGCGCCCTGCCCGAGTCTGTGACGGTGTCGCCGGACGCAGAGGACCAGGATCACGTGCTCACGGTCAGCCGGCCTCCGGCCCTGCCCGCGCCGAGGGCGAATGAGGAGATCCGGACGTGGCTGACCGGCCCGCTGGACGACCCGAAGCGGCGCCCCGCCGTCTCGCCGCCGGTGACGTCGGCCTCGGGGTCGGAGACTGAGGACCTCGATGCGCAGGTCGAGCCCACGGAAGACGAGGTCGCCACCCCGCCTGAGGTGCTGACGTGGTTGGAGCACTGGGACCGCTGGTCCGAGGAGCATGTCCGCACCGAGGCCCAGAAGAAGCTCTACCGGGAGTTCTTCCAGCTCCATGACCGCTCCACTCAGGAGAGCGACACCTCGGAACTGGTCCTCGGCCTCGGCCTGCTCAGCTGGGATGTGCTCAACACCGAGGGCCGGGCCCAGGGCCGCATCGACCGCATCCGGCGTCACCTGCTCACCGTCCCGGTGCAGGCGTCCATGGAACAGTCGACAGGCGACATCCGCATCGATCTGGACGAGTCCCGCCTCGGCCTCAACGCCGAAGTGGACATGATCCCGGCAAGCGAGATCGCGGACCAGGCCGTGGTCCGAGAGCTGGTGGAGACGGCCCGCGGGTTCGACGGCGGGGTGATGGACCGCGAGGCCGTGAGCAGCCTGCTCATGGACTTCATCCACCGGTTCCACGCCGAAGGTGAGTGGACGGACGCGGACACCGCGCCACTGTCCGGACCTACGCCCGTGGTCAGCTGGTCCCCCGCCCTGATCCTGCGTCAGCGCCGCCGCGCCGGCCTCGCCCAGGCACTGCAGACCATCGCCGAACGCATCTCGGAAGACCAGCAGGTCCCGGCCGGTGTCGCCCCCCTGCTCGACCCCGACCAACTGCCGCCTGTAGAACGCGACGCCACCCCCGGCGCCGTCATCACCCTGGACGATGAGGTCTACTCCCCCCTGCCGCTGAACGATGTGCAGCGCCGGATCATCGAACATGTCGACTCCCACGCGCAGACTCTTGTGCAAGGGCCTCCCGGTACCGGAAAGACCCATACCGCCGCGGCCCTCATCAGCCATCTGCTGGCGCAGGGCAAGCGCATCCTCATCACGGCCGAGACGGAGCGTGCACTCGTCGAGATCCGCGGCAAGCTCCCGGAGCAGGTCAAGCCCCTCGCCGTGTCCGTGGTGGGGACCGGCCGGGAGGAGATGGCCGAGCTCAGGACCGCAGTGGACACCATCGCGGACAAGTCGACGTCCCACGACCGGGAGGCCGCCCTTCGCAGGATCAACGCCCTCCACCAGGACATCGATCGGCTGCGCTTGGAGCGCGCCTCCCTCTCGGCCTCACTGGTGGCGGCGCGAGAGGTCGATGTGGCGGTGCACAGACGCGGTCACTACGAAGGCACTCTGGCGCGGATCGCCGAGCGCTACAGGGAGGAGGAGGACCGGCACGGGTGGATCACCGATGTCGTGCCCGCCTCCGTGGATCTGGCCTGCCCCCTCAGCACTGAAGAACTCGCTGCGCTTCAACGGAACATGAGTGAAGCGGCCCTTCCCTCGGATCTGGACGGACTCCAGGGCCGACGCCCCGATCTGGCGGCGGTAATGACCCCCGAGGAGTTCTCCGATCGGGTTCATCAGCTCTCCGGGATGGAAGACGCCGGTCAAGAGGGACTCGACCCCGTGGTCCGGTCGCGGGCAGCTGCGCTCAGCAGCTCCTCCGTAGAGAAGCTGGACTCGTTGCGGAGGACCGCGCTCGCACTCACCGAGAGCCTAAGCCCGCTCAGTAGCAGCCGCGAAGCCTGGGTCGCCGACGCCGTCGCAGACGTCATGAGCGAGCATGACGCGCCCTGGCAGGGTGTACGGGCATCCGTCGCCGGGATGCACGAAGCCCTCGACGGTCACCTGCTACGGCTCGGCGACACTGCCGTCCAGGTCCACGCCGACCCAGCGCGCATGGTCATCTTGGCACGCCGGCTCCTCCAGGAGCTGGGCCCGGAAGGACGACTCAAGACCGCGGCGGACGGGTCCGTGAAAGTCGGAATGTTCACTCCGACCGTGGTGAAGGAGAGTCGTGAACTCTTCGACGCCGTGCGGGTGGACGGCGTCGCCCCCTCCACCGGGGCGCACTTCGCGGCCATCCTGGAGAATCACCAGGTCCATGCAGTCCTGGCGCAGCTCGACCAGGTGTGGCGCGTGGACCCCCAGACCTCCGCCTCAGCCCACCCGCGGGCCCGGCGCGACGCTCATCACTCCCGGGTGCAGTTGCTGGACCGCGTCCTCGGCCTGGCCGCCGCCGCACATACGGCGGCTGCCGAGCTGCGCGCCGTCGGCGGCGTTCCGGTCCATTGGGTGGATCCGGCCGAGCGCCGGGCCCACCTGGATTCTCTCCTCCACGCGCGCCGAGAAGCGGTCGCCCGCGACGCTCTCCGGCCAGTCCAGTCGCTCGAGAGCCACGTCTCCACCCTCGCCCAGTGGAAGGACGCGGCCGCTCCCGTCCACGAACTCCTCGATGCCCTCCGGGAGCGGGACGTGAACCGCTATCGCGACGCCTACGCGCTCCTGGTTCGGCTCAAAGCCCACGCGGACGCCGCGGCCGAGCGCGATGCGCTCCTCGCCCGCCTCCGACCCGAGGCGCCGCGTCTGGCCGACAAGCTTCGTGGACCCGACCCCGAGGGAGTCTGGACGGACCGCGTGCCCACCCTCCGGGCAGCATTCGACTGGCTCGCCCTGGGCCCATGGGTCGCGGCCCGGGAGAACGTGGACGTCAATCAGGTCCAGGATCAGATCAAGCTCAACGACGAGGCGCTGCGAACCGTCGCCGAGGAGCTCGCCTCCCTGCGCGCATGGAACCATGCCGTCAGCCCGGAACGCCTGACCCCGAGCAGCCGGGCCGACCTGCGGGGCTACTCCCAGCTCGTCCGCCGGCTCGGCAAGGGCACTGGCAAGTACGCCGACCGCCGCCGGGGGCAGATCCGTGAGGCCATGGAACGGTGCCGCCCGGCCGTCCCGGTGTGGATCATGCCGCTGTATCGGGTGACGGAACAGTTCAGCATGGAGGAGAGGATGTTCGACGTCGTCATCGTCGACGAGGCCTCCCAGGCCGGTGCCGAGGCCGTCTTCCTTCAATTCCTCGCCCCCAAGATCGTCGTGATCGGTGATGACAAGCAGGTGACGCCGTCCGCCGTCGGCACCAAACTCGATGACCTGCAACAGCTGGCCGGCCGGTACCTCGAGGACCACCCTTCGCGTCCCTACTGGGAGGACCCGCAGCGGTCCCTCTTCGACGAGGCGCTGCAGCGCTACGGCGGCCAGCTCACGTTGACTGAGCACCGGCGGTGTGTACCCGAGATCATTGAGTTCTCCAATCAGATCGCCTACCGTCCGGACAACGTGGAGCTCGTCCCGGTCCGCCAGTTCGGCGCTGATCGACTCGAACCCTTCGTCATCACCCACGTGGCCGATGGACGTGAGGAGGGAAGCTCTTCTCGCCGAGTCAACCGGGCCGAGGCCCGCGCCCTTGTCGACGACCTCCGCGCCTGTCTCGCGGATCCGGCGTTCGAGGGACGGTCGATGGCCGTGATCTCCCTCGGCGGACCCACCCAGGTCTCCCTGATCGAGACGCTGGTCATGGAGGAGATCCCCGCTGAAGACCTCGCCCGCCACAACGTGCGAGTGGGGTTGCCGCCGTCCTTCCAGGGCTCGGAACGCGATGTGGTCTTCCTGAGCCTGGTGACCGGCCCCTCGGACGAGGGCAAGCGCATCATGGCGCCGACCTCGGACCAGTACGTTCAGCGCTTCAACGTCGCCGTGAGCCGGGCGAAGGATCAGATCCGGCTCTTCCACACAGCCACCTTGAACGACTTCAAGAACTCCGCGGACCTCCGCTACCGCCTGCTCGACTACGCGTACGGGGTGGCTCGCCGCGGGCGCGCCCTCGCTCCCGGGGAGTCTCCGTTCGTCTCAGACGCCGTCCGTCAGGCGCCGTTCGACTCACTTTTCGAGCAGCGCATCTATAACCGGATCGTCGCCAGAGGATTCACCGTGGAGCCCCAGTTCCAGGCGATCGGCTATTCCCTGGACCTCGTCGTGATCGGCCCCAAGTCGCGCGTCGCCGTGGAGTGCGACGGCGACCACTGGCATGGCCCTGAACAGTACAAGGACGACCTCCGCCGGCAACGCGAGCTCGAGCGTTGCGGCTGGACGGTCTTCCGGGTCCGCGAGTCCCTCTACTACGTGGATCCCGAGAAAGCCCTCGAGCCGTTGTGGCAACTGCTGGAGAAGATGAAGATCCGACCATCCGGCTGGCTCGAGGAGGACGAGGTCGCCGACGAGGTCCTGGCCGATGGTTCAGCCCCCTCGGACGACGTTGCCTCCGAGGAGGACATTGAACTCGAGGGCGAGCATCCCGATCGACCCCTGGACGACCCGACCCCGGATGATGACCCCAGCCCGGACGTCGGCGACACCGAGGACGTGCTCGAGTTCTCGCGGCCCTCCGTCGGTGTAGAAGTCCATGACGACTTCACGGGGCTGACGTCGTCTCCGGACGCCGTACGAGTGCCGGCCATACCGCCGGCAGCGCAAGCCTCCCAAGAGGATTTCCCGACGGCGGTGGTACCCGCGGTGAAGCCTTACGAAGCATTCACCGGAAGGACGGTCCCGGTTCACGAGGCGGAGCGGGCGGAGATCCACGAAGGCATCCTCGCCATCCTGGAGGTCGAGGGGCCGGCCATCGGAGACCGGGTCAAGCGGGTCTATGTCGAGGCCTCCGGACTTCGCCGTATGGGACACGTGATCGAGCGGGGGCTCGATGCCGCTCTGCGATCGGTGGTGCATCGAGCACTGGTCGTGGCTGAGGATCCACTGGATCAGCGGAAGGTCGGGGGCACGACATACCGCCTCCCCGCGCAGCCAGACGTCGTACCCCGTGACGCGGGCCCGCGTGAGATCCGCGTCATTCCGCCCGCTGAAGTCGCGGCTCAGATGGCCCGGATCAGGAAGGACCAGCCACAGCTCTCGAAGGACGAGCTCCTTCGGGCGACGCTGGAGCACTACGGCCAGAAGCGCTTGACCGAACAGATTCGCGCCCATCTGAACGCCGTCCATGCACTCATGGACTCGATGAGCGGCGGGACGCGGTAACCCTGTCCTGCGTCTGGCCGTTATGAGCCCCGGAATCGCCTTCATAACGGCACTCTGCAGGACAGCTCGGACAGGGAACGGCTATCTGCAGGACAGGTCGCCCTGGGGGACGCGAAGACCCCGCGCCTAGACTGGCCGCGACCCCTCGGCCCACCCCCACGCCCGCCCCACGCACCCACACCGCCACCCCTCCCAGCCCCCCAGGAGCCCCCGCCGTGCCTCGCGTCTCATCCCGCCCGCACACGGGCCGCGACCGTCTGGTCTGGGTGGACGCCGCGCGCGGGATCGCGCTGGTCTCCATGTTCGTCGCGCACGTGGCGCCCTCGGGCGGCCCGGCGGGCGTCCTGAACCTCTCCGAGCACCTGACTGCGGCGCTGTTCGCGGCCCTCGTGGGCGTCTCAGCGCGCCTGGAGGTGCAGGGCCTCGGCGTCGGCCGCGCCCTCGTGCGCGCGATGGTCCGCGCCGCCGCCCTGCTCGGCGCCGCCTGGCTCACCTCCCTCTTCGACGCGGCGGTCGTGGACGTGCTCACCCACCTGGCCGTCATCACCGTCCTCATGGCGCTCCTCGCGGCCCTGCCCCTGGCCGTGCACCTCGTGCTCGCGCTCCTCGCCGGCGGCGGCGGGATCCTGCTGACGGCGGCCGGCACGCTCGCCGTCGCCGACGCCCTCGCCCCGGCCGCGCGCGCCCTCGGCCTGGACCCCGCGGAGCTGGTCCCGGCGGTCGCCGGCTTCCTCACCGCCGGCCCGTACCGCCTCACCGCGTTCCTCGCGTGGGCGCTGCTCGGCGCGGTTCTCGTGCGCACGGTCCACGTCACGACGACGGCGCTCCCCCGCTCCGGCCGCCTCGTCGGCCTGGGCTGGGGCGTCGGCGGGGTGGTCCTGGCCGGCCTGGTGATCCTGCTGTCCCGGGTGCAGACCGGGGCCGCGCCCGTGCCCTACACGGGCACCGCCGCCGAGATCCTCGTGGACACGGGCCTTGTGCTCGGCGTGCTGGGCCTGTGCGCCGCCGTCGTGCCGTCCCGGCCCTCGCCGGCCACGGACCTGCTGGCCGTGCCGGGCTCCATGACCCTCTCCGTGTACGTGGCGCACCAGGCCTACCTGGGCTGGGTGCTCACGGCCGGCCCCGGCCCGTGGGTCGACGGGCGTGGCGCGGACGACACCTGGTTCAACCTCGCCGCGCTCCTGGCCGGCGGGATCCTGCTGCCGCTGCTGTGGCGGGGCCTCGTGCGGGTCCGCCCCTTCCGCGCCGGCCCGATCGAGGGGATCGTCCGCCTCGTCACCGACCCGATCGGGCGCCGCTCGAGGGGAGAGCACTGATGGGCCGCCGCGCCGACGCCCCCGCCGGGCCGGGCCGCGCCGTCGTCGTGCCGACCACGACGCCCACGCCCGCACCGGCCTCCGCCCCCGTCCACACCCCCGCGCCCGCGCCCGCGACCTCGTCCGCCTCAGCGGGTAGCCTCGGGCAGGTGAGCGAATCCACCACGTACCTGCTGGTCGACGGCGAGAACATCGACGCCACCCTCGGCACCTCCATCCTGCAGCGCCGTCCCCAGCCGGACGAGCGCCCGCGGTGGAACCGCCTCCTGTCCTTCATGGGCGAGCACTGGGACCAGCCCGTCAAGGGCCTGTTCTTCCTGGCCATCGACGGTGACATCCCCGTGCCCTTCGTGCAGGCGCTCACCGCGATCGGCTACAAGCCGATCATGCTGCGCGGCGCCGGCAAGGTCGTGGACATCGGCATCCAGAAGACGATGGAGGCCCTGCAGGAGCGGGACGACGACGTCGTCCTCGTCAGCCACGACGCCGACTTCGCCCCCCAGCTCACGGACCTCGCCGCCACCCCGGACCGCCGGACCGCGATCATCGGCTTCGAGGAGTTCCTCTCCCACGAGCTGCGCCGGATCCCGGACGTCGAGTTCTTCGACCTCGAGTACGGCGTGGGCGCGTTCGACACGCCGCTGCGCCGCCTGCGCGTCATCGACATCGACGAGTTCGACCCGTTGGAGTTCCTCTGACCGAAGAAGGCCCGCCATGGCCCCGCGCCCCACGCCCATCCGCTCCGTGCTGCAGGTCTTCGCGCTCGACTGCCCGGACCCGCCCGCGCTGGCCGAGGGCGTGTTGCTAAAGGGTTCGGGGACGTGGATGCGCGAGTCTAGGGTCATGTCGCGTGATGTCATCTCGGACGAGGTCTGGGCCGTGATCGGCCCGCTGCTCCCCGCGCCGAAGTCCACCGGTCGG
>NZ_JANQCJ010000150.1:0-4453 GCF_024723355.1 Micrococcus sp. HG099
GCTCCACGGTGCCGGCCCGCACCTGCACGACGTCGGCCCCGCGGGCCCGGTTGACCAGGGCGGCGTTGGCGCGGCAGGCGGCCACGGCCCGCCGCTCCCGCTCCACGAGCAGCACGGACGCGGCGCCGCGGCTGGCGGCCTCGCAGCCCAGGGCGCCGGAGCCGGCGAAGAGGTCCAGCACGGCGGTGCCGTCGAGCCAGTCGCGGGCCTCGAGCCAGGAGAACAGGGCCTCCTTGGTGCGATCCGTGGTGGGGCGGGTGCCGGTGCCGGGCACGGACGTCAGCGGGCGTCCTGCGGCGGCGCCGGCGATGATGCGGGACATGGCTCAGCCCTTCTCGAGGTAGTCGGCGGCGGTGAGGTGCTCGGACTCCCAACGGGCCACCTCGGCGGCCAGCGCCGGGTGCGCGGACAGGCCCGGGCCCTCCGCCATGATGCGCCCGACGGCGTCCGCGGCCACGGCGATCAGCGGGGCGTCCCGCAGGACGTCCACGTGGCGCAGCCCCGAGGCGAGCCCGGACTGGGCGGCGCCGAGGACGTCGCCCACGCCGCGCGTGGCGAGGTCCTCCTGGGCGATCCGCATGCCGTCCTGCTCCTGGGCGAGGACCTCGAGGCGGCGCAGGGAGGGGTGCCCGTCCGGCAGGCGGGTGGCCAGCAGGCAGACGGCGGCGTCGGGGCCGCGGCCCACGCGGCCGCGCAGCTGGTGCAGGGTGGACAGGCCGAAGTCGTCCGCGTCCAGCACCGCCATGACGGTGGCGTTGGGCACGTCCACGCCGACCTCGATCACGGTGGTCGCCACGAGGACGTCCGTCTCCCCGCGGGCGAAGGCCTGCATGGCGGCGTCCTGCTCGGCCTGGTCCATGCGGCCGTGGACGGCCTCGATGCGCAGGCCGGCCAGCGCGGGCAGCGAGCGCAGGCGCGGGGCCATCTCCTCGACGTTGGCGTGCCCGGGGTCGGCGTCGTCCGGGTCGATGCGCGGGCAGACCACGAAGGCCTGGCGCCCGGCGGCGGCGTGCTCGGCGATCAGCTCCCAGACGCGGCCGATGACGCGCGGGCCGTGATCCATGCGCGCCACGTGGGTGGCCACGGGCTGGCGGCCGGAGGGCAGCCCCTCGAGCACGGACAGGTCCAGGTCCCCGAACACGGTCATGGCCACGGAGCGCGGGATGGGGGTGGCGGACATGACCAGCAGGTGGGTGCCGGGGTTGGACCGGCGCAGCGCCTCGCGCTGGTCCACGCCGAAGCGGTGCTGCTCGTCCACCACGGCCAGCGCGAGCTCGGCGAAGCCGATCTTGTCGGAGAGCAGGGCGTGCGTGCCGACGGCGATCCCGGCCTCGCCGGAGGCGAGCGCGAGCAGGGCCTCCCGGCGCGCCTGCGTCTTGAGGGATCCGGTGACGAGCACGACCTTCGTGGCCGGCCCGTCCCCCGCCCCGAGCGTGCCGGCCTCGGCCAGCGGGCCCATCAGGGCCAGCAGCGCGCGGTGGTGCTGGGCGGCGAGCACCTCGGTGGGGGCCACGAGGGCGGCCTGTCCGCCGGCGTCCACCACCTGGAGCATGGCGCGCAGGGCCACGAGGGTCTTGCCGGCGCCGACGTCGCCCTGGAGCAGGCGGCTCATGGGCGCGTCCCGGGCCAGCTCGGCGGCCAGCTGCTCCCCCACCTCGGCCTGGCCGGGGGTGAGGGCGAACGGCAGCCGGGCGTCGAGCGCGTCGAGCAGCCCCCCGGCCCGCGGCGGGCGGGGCACGGCGGGCACCGCGCGCTCCCGGTCCCGGCGCCAGGCCAGCGCCGCCTGGACCACGAGCGCCTCCCGCAGGGCGAGCGCCGTGCGGGCCGGGCCGGTGGCCTCCACCTCCTCGGGGGCGTGCAGGTCCCGGTAGGCCCGCGCGGTGTCCGGCAGGGGCGCGTCCAGGTCCAGGGCGGCGGCGGCCTCGGCCCGCAGCCGCGGGGTGAGCAGCTCGGGGATTCGGGTCAGGTCCACGTCGGCGAGGACGCGCGCCACGGCCGAGCGGACGGTCCACGAGGGCAGCTTCCCCGTGGCCCGGTACAGGGGCACCGGGCGCACGTCCACGTCCCCCGGAGCGACGTCGTCGTCCAGGAGGGCGAAGTCCGGGTTGTTCAGGGTGATCCGGCCGCGGTAGGCCGTGGTGCGACCCTGGAACATGGCGGTCATGCCCGGGGCGAGGCGGCGGCGGGCGTCGTGGCCGTTGAAGAACGCCATGGACAGGCTCGCCCCCGGCGCGCCGTCCGCGGCGGGGTCGGCCACGGTGACGTCCACGATGAAGCCGGGTCGGCTGTGCATGCGGCGCGTGGTGACGGACTCGACGTCGGCGACCACGGTGACCTCGGCGTCCCACGGCAGGGCCGCGATGGGGGTCAGCTCCCCGCGCTCGATCCAGCGCCGGGGCACGTGGTCCAGCAGGTCCCCCACCGTGGCGAGCCCGAGCTCCTTGTCCAGGCGCGCGGGCAGGCGCCCGTCGAGCACCTCGGACAGGGGCAGGTCGGTGACGCGGACCTCAGCGCCCATGGCACCCGTCGGCGTCGGGTCCGGCAGCGTCCCCGGACAGCTCGGTGACGGCGAGCCCCTGGACCTCCCCGGCGGCCCGCATCAGCTCCACGGCGTCGGCGGCGCGGGGCACGTGCACGTGCACGCGCCACGGCACCCGGCCGCGCTCGTCCCGCTCCGTGCCCACGGGGGCCAGGATCACGGAGTCCCCGGCCTCGGCGAGGCGACGGCGCAGGTCGGCCGCGGCGAGCGGGGTGAGCGCCAGGGTGCCCATCACCTCCACGGCGTCCTCGCCCGCGGGCTCGGGGCCGGGCCGCACGCCCTCCACGTAGCCGTGCAGCGCGGTGGCCAGCTCCTCGTCCGGGGCCGTGTCGGTGACGGCCGCGCGCAGCGCCTCCAGCACCCACAGCAGGCCCACGGCGCCGGCGTCCACCACCCGGGCCTGCGCGAGCGGGGCGAGCTGGGACTCCGTCTGCTCCACGGCCCGCAGGCAGTCGGCCATCATGGCCGTCACCGCCGGGCCCAGGCGCACGGCCGGGTCGACGTCCGCGGCCACCGCGGGGCTGTCCGGGGCCTGGGTGGCCGAGCGCGCCAGGCTGCGCGAGGCCGCGGAGAGCACGGTGAGGATGGTGCCCTCCCGCGGGTCGGACAGGGCCTGCCGGGCCGCGCGGTCCGCCGCCCCGAACGCGGCCGCCAGGGCGAACGCGTCCGCGCGGGCGCGCCCGCGCAGGGGCTCGGCCATCCCGGCCAGGGCCACCGCGAGCAGGGTGCCGGAGTTGCCACGGGCCGAGTCGAGCGCGGCCGCTCCGGCCCGGGCGAGGACCGCGCCGGCGTCGTCCTGCTCCGGGCACGCGTCGGCGGCCCGGCGGGCCGCGGCGAGGGTGGCGAGCATGTTCGTCCCCGTGTCCGCGTCCGGGACGGGGAACAGGTTGAGCGCGTTCAGGCGCGGGGCGGCCCGACCCACGAGGTCCTCCGCGAGGGCCAGCCAGCGCCGCACCGTCGACGGCCGGGTCTGCGTGGTCACGGGGCGACGGCCTCCCCCAGGGTGCCCGTGCGGATGCCCTCGCCCAGGCGGCCGATCGCGGCCCAGTCCGGCCAGACGACGTCCTGGCCGCCCTCCGTGTTCCCCACGCCCACCGAGGGCACCGTGCTGGTGCGGATCGGGGCGTCGCGGGCGTCGCGCAGGGACCAGGCCAGGGAGGCCAGGCGGCCCGAGTCCAGGGAGTCGTCCAGGGTGAGGAACGGGGCGAAGCGCGCCACGGAGTCCTGGATGCGGGCCGGGTCCGAGAGGGTGTCCCGGGACAGGAACCGGTCCACGATCGCCTTCACCAGGCGCTGCTGGTTCTCCACGCGATCGAAGTCGCTGCGCGGCAGGTTGTAGCGCTCGCGGGCGTAGGCCAGGGCCGTGTCCCCGTCCATGTGCACGGCGCCGGCCGGGAAGTCGACGCCGCCGGAGGAGGTGAAGGCCCTCGGGTTGTCCACGGTGACGCCGCCGAGGGCGTCCACCAGCCCCTTGAAGCCGGCCAGGTCCACGGCCACCACGTGGTCCACGCGGGCCTGGAACATGTTCTCCGCGGTCGCCACGGTCAGCGGGATCCCGCCGTACTGGTAGGCGGCGTTGACCTTGGCGTCGCCGTGGCCCGGGATCGGCACCCACATGTCGCGCATGATGGACATGACCTGGACCTCGCTGCGGTCCCCCGGCACGTGCACCCACATGAGGGTGTCCGAGCGGCCGTCGTCCCCGCGGCCCTCCGCGCCGGCGTCCTCGCCCACGAGCAGCACGTCCAGGGCCTGCCCGTCCACGGCCTCGTCCGCGTCCGGCGCCACGGGGCCCTGCACCGCGGCGTCCGCCTGAGCCTCGACGACGGCGGGGTCCATCCCCGGCGGCGGCGCGGTGGGCGCGAGCGGGGCCGCGGCGGGCTCCCCGCCGCCCTGGCCCGGTCCGCCCTGGCC
>NZ_JANQCJ010000151.1:0-4438 GCF_024723355.1 Micrococcus sp. HG099
GCCCCGGGCGCCGACGCGCCCGAGGGGGCCCCGTCGTCGTCGTCCGGCCCGGGCCTGGTCCGCCGCGCCGACGACGAGGGCGAGCTCATGCTCCGAGTGCCCTCCGGCCGGCTGATCGGCTCGGTGCTGCTCTCCGGCGGCGTGGCCGGCACGGTGGCGGTCTACCTCGTGGTGGTGCTGGGCACGAGCCTGTTCTTCGCGCTCGCCCCCGGGACGTGGCTGGAGGGCGAGGACACCTCCCTGACGCCGATCGTGGTGGCCTGGGGCCTGCCGCTGGCGTTCGCCGTCGTGGGCCAGGCGTGGTCCGGGCTGAACGGCGGCTGGGGCTTCCAGGTGCGCCGCTCCGCCGACGGGCTGCGCCTGCGCCACGGCCTCACCGAGACCACCCACCAGACCGTCCCGCCGGGCCGCGTGCAGGGTGTGACCGTCAGCCAGCCGCTGTTCTGGCGGCCGTTCGGCTGGCACCGGGTGAAGGTGTCCGTGGCCGGCTACGGCGAGGATGCCGCCGGCAAGCGCAGCACCGCGCTGCCCGTGGGCACGTGGGAGGACGTGCTGCGGGTGCTCACCGTGGTCGCCCCGGACCCGGGCCTCGACGGCGACCCCCGCGAGGCCGAGGGCCTCACCCCCGCCCGCCTCATGCACCTGGGTCTGCACGGCTCGGGGACCGAGGGCGGCTTCCACCACATCCCGCACCGCGGCCGCTGGTGGTTCAACTGGTTCGCCTGGCGGCGCCGGGGCTTCACGACGACGCGGGCCCTGCTGGTGGTGCGCAGCGGACGCTGGAACCGCGTGCTCCAGACCCTCCAGCACGAGCGCGTGCAGACCGCCGCCCTGGACCAGGGCCCCGTGCAGCGCCGCCTGCGCCTGGCCACGGTGCACGTGCGCACGGCCGGCGGCCACGCCGTCCTGCCGGACCTGGACGAGGCGGTCGCCCTCGAGCTGTTCGCGGAGGAGGCCCGGCACGCCGCCGTCTCCCGCCGCCTGGCCGACCGCGACCGCTGGATGCGCCCCGAGGAGCTCGCCCGCTTCGAGCAGCGCACCCGCGAGGTGGCCGCCACCGAGGTGGGCCGCGAGGAGCTGGCGCGCGCCGGCGTCGCCCGGCCCGCCGCCCCCGCGGGGGGTGTCGCGGGCACTGACCCGGAGCCCCGCACGAGCCACGAGGAGCGACCATGACCGGCGGACTCGACCTGACCCTGGACCCGACCGACCCCACGCAGCGGCCCGGGCGCCTCGGCGTCGGGGTGGTGGGCGCAGGCCGCGTGGGCGCTGTGCTCGGCGCCGCCCTGCGCAACGCGGGGCACACGATCACCGGCGTGCACGCCGTCTCCGAGGCCTCCCGCACCCGCGCGGAGGCGCTGCTGCCCGAGGCGCCCGTCCTGGAGATCCCCGAGATCCTGCGCCGCTCGGAGATGGTGCTGTTCGCCGTCCCGGACGACGTGCTGCCCGAGCTCGTGGCCGGGCTCGCCGCCGCCGGGCACGTGCAGACCGGGCACCTCGTGGTGCACACCTCCGGGCGGCACGGCGTGGGCGCGCTGAACCCGGTGCGCGCCCACGGGGCCATCCCCATCGCCCTGCACCCGGCCATGACGTTCACCGGCCTCAGCCTGGACCTGGCCCGCCTCCAGGACTGCGTGTTCGGGGTCACCGCGGACCCCGTGGTGCTGCCCGTGGCGCAGGCGCTCGCGGTGGAGATGGGCGGGGAGCCCGTGGTCATCAAGGAGGCCGACCGCGGCGTCTACCACGCGGCCCTCTCGCACGGCTCGAACCACCTGGTCACGCTGACGGCGCAGGCCGCGCAGCTGCTGCGCGGCATCGGGGTGACGGACACGGAGCGGCTGCTGCGCCCGCTGATGGCGGCCTCGCTGGAGAACGCGCTCGCGGACGGCGACGGCGCCCTCACCGGCCCGGTGGCCCGCGGCGACGTCGAGACGGTGCGCGGCCACCGCGAGACCCTGCGCGAGCTGGTGGCCGAGGGCATGCCCGTCGACGTGCTGGCCGTGTGGGAGACGCTCGCCCGGGCCACCGCCGACCGGGCCGAGGCCCGCGGCGCCCTGAGGCCCGACGTCGCCGCCCGGCTCCGCGAGGCCCTCGCCCCCGACGCCTGACCCTTTCGTGCGGGAAACGGGAGGCTCCACGGGCACTTTCGTGCGGGAAACGGGAGCCTTCCGGGCCCCGGCTCAGGACGCCAGGCGCACCGCCGCCCGCAGCGACGCCGCCGCCTGCTCCCCGTACCCGCCGCCGAACAGCACGGCGTGCACCAGCAGGGGGACCGCCTGGTACGGCAGCACCCGCTCGCGCCAGCCGTCGGCGAGCGGGAACGCCTCCCGGTACGCCGCGAACGCCTCCTCGCCGAACCCGCCGAAGAGCCGCATCATCGCCAGGTCCACCTCGCGGTGGCCCCGGTGCGCGCTGGGGTCGATCAGCCAGGACCGCCCGTCCGCGTCCACGAGCCGGTTCCCGGCCCACAGGTCCCCGTGCACCAGCGACGACGGCTCGGCCGGCCCCAGCACCGCCGCGCCCGGGTGGTGGGCGGGGGCGTCCGGGCCGAAGCCGTCGGTGAGCTCGGCGAGGCGCTCGGCGTCCGCCCGCGCAGAGGCGGGCACGACGCCGGCCCGCGCGGCCCGGCGGGCCAGGGGCAGGATCCGGCGCCCCACCCAGGACTCGGCCCACGTGTACGCGGGCGTGTAGTCCACAGGGCAGGCGCCGAGCCAGCCGGCCGCGACGTCGTCGGGCGAGCCGAACCGGTCCGGCGCGCCGGCCTCCGGGCGCGACCCCGCGTGGAAGCCCGCCAGCTCCCGGCCGAACGCGGCCTCCGTCTGCCGGGTGCGCCGGCCGCCGTCGTCGATCCACTCGATCTCCAGGCCGGTCTCGCTCCACCCCAGCACGCGGGGCACGCGGGCCCCGGCCGCCGCGAGGGCGCGCAGGCCCGCGGCCTCGCGCTCGAAGAGGTGCGCGGGGGCATCGGCGCGGGCCTTCGTGAAGACGGGCGTGCCGTCGTCGCGGATCCACCGGCCGGTGCGTCCGGTCAGCGCCACGGAGCCTCCCATCTCCCGCACGAAAGGGCCGGTGGGGGCGCGGTCCGGCGCGCGGCGGCGGAGCTCAGAGGCGGCCGTCGCGGATCGCCGCGACCACCCCGTCGGCGGCGTCCTCGAGCTGGCGGTACATGTCCTCGAACTGCGCGCGCGGGTGCCCGTAGGGGTCCGGGACCTCGAGCACCCCGGCGGTGTCCGCGTCCGAGGCGAACTCGCCCATCATCCGCACTTTGGCCCGCCGCTCGTCCGTGGCGGCCAGCGCGTGCACGTCCGCGAGGTTCGACTCGTCCATGACCAGCACCAGGTCCGCCTCGTCCAGGTGCTCGGCGGCGAGGTGGACGCCGACGGACTCGAACGCGTAGCCCAGCTCCCCGCCGACCGCGCGGGTGAGCTCGTGCGGCCGATCGCCCACGTGGTAGTCGGCGGTGCCGGCAGAGGTCACGGTCACCTCGTCCGCGAGCCCGGCCTCCGCGAGCTTGCGCTGCAGCACCGCCTCGGCGGCGGGCGAGCGGCAGATGTTCCCCAGGCAGACGGTCATGATGCGCATGCCTCCAGTGTCTCAACTTCCCCGGACGCGCTAGCGTGAGTCCACCCACAGCATCGGCACAGGAGGGGGCGATGGGCGCACCGGACGAGGTCCCCGACCGCACGGATCCCGGCACGACGACGGCGTCCCGGCCCTGGGCGGCGGTGGTGGGCCTCGCGGCGTTCGCGGTGCAGGTGCCGCTGGCGCGACGCGTCGGCTGACCCCGCCGCTTTCGTGCGGGAAACGGGAGCCTCCCACGCCCCTTTCGTGCGGGAAACGGGAGCGGGCCGGCCTGGCAGGATGGAGGCCATGACCGAGCAGCCCGAGATGCACCCGCTGTCCGAGCCCGAGCAGGAGTGGGTGCGCGTCCGCCGCGAGTTCGCCGCCCAGGAGGGCGTGGACCACCTCGACCTGGACGCGGTGGCCGCGTACTACGACGGCGTCCTCGCCCGGTCCGTCTCCGAGGCCGAGGCGCTGGACCCGGACGAGCTGGCAGTGCTGCTGGACGTCGTCGCCGTGCTGCTGGGCGAGCACCTGGGCGCCCGCCACGGCATGCAGTGGGTGACGGTCTCGGACGACGAGGGCCCCGCCCTGGCCCTGCGGGACACGCTCTCGGACGCCGTCGTGTTCCCGCAGCCGGCGGTCGGGCAGGCGTGGAACGAGCAGGTCACGGGCGCGTGGCTGGGCGAGTACGTCGACTGGCTGGGCGAGCAGCTCCAGGGGATCCGCGCGGGCGACCGGCCCGACGGCGTCGCGCAACAGGACTGACAGGGCACCGCGTCGCCCTCTCACCCCACCCCCCCCTTTCGCCAGGGCTGGCAGACACGCCGCTACGTGGAACTCGTAGCGGCGTGTCTGCCAGCCCTGGCGCACCCCCGCC
>NZ_JANQCJ010000152.1:0-4421 GCF_024723355.1 Micrococcus sp. HG099
GCCGGGGCCTTGGGCGCCTGCTTCGGCGCGGCCTGGGCGGCCGGCGTCGCGGGGGCCTTCGGCGCCTGCTTCGGCTCGGCGGAGGCGGCCGGCGCGGCGGGAGCGGACTCCTGCGTGCGGGCCGCCATGGCCTTGAGCTGCTCCGGGAACGCGTCCCCGACCGAGTTCTTCACCGGGGCGGCGTTGGCCGCGGCCTTCTCGGCGGCGCGGGCCTTGGCCTCGCGGGCGGCCTGGTCGCGGCGCGAGCCGCCGCCCTGACGCTCACGGTGGCTGTCCTCGGAGTTCTTGCGCTGGTCCGCACGGGCGTCCGCCTTGGTGCGCAGCGGGCCGATGACCATCACCATGTTGCGGCCGTCCTGACGGGGCTGCGACTCCACGGTGCCCAGCTCCGCCACGTCCTCGGCGAACTGCTGGAGCAGCTTGATGCCGAGCTCGGGGCGCTGCTGCTCACGGCCGCGGAACTGGATGATGGCCTTGACCTTGTCGCCCTGGCTCAGGAACTTCTTGGCGTGGCCGGTCTTGGTCTCGTAGTCGTGCTTGTCGATCTTCAGGCGGAAGCGGACCTCCTTGAGGACCGTGTTCACCTGGTTCTTGCGCGACTCGCGGGCCTTGACCGCGGCCTCGTACTTGTACTTGCCGAAGTCCATCAGCTTGCACACCGGAGGCTTGGCCGTGGGGGCCACCTCCACGAGATCCAGGTCCGCCTCGGCGGCGAGACGGAGGGCGTCCTCGACGCGGACGATGCCGACCTGCTCGCCGTTCGGGCCGACCAGGCGGACTTCCGGAACGCGAATACGCTCGTTGATGCGGGGATCGCTGATGGTGCTACTCCTGTGTTGAGGCGACGGGTTCACCCGCGCCCGCCGGACAGGCCCCCGGAAATGAGAAAGGCCTCCCCGCGTGGACGCGGACGGAGGCCTCGACACGGTCCCGACGGGCGGGACCCTCGGCGCGGGACGCGCGCCACGAGGGCGATCGTCCCGACCGGTGACCCGGCAACTCGGCCCGGGGCGAACCGGACATGCTGCTGACGCGGGTGGGAGAAAGGCCTCCACTTTGCTGCTCCCGGGCCGTGTCCGCCGGCCACCGGGTTCACCGGAGGACGCAACGGGCGCAGACCAGGAGTGGTCTATGGGAAGCTTACCACCATGACAGACGAACGTCAGGCCCACGACGCCAACGACCAGGACTCCCCCGCGGAGGTCCGCGACATCCACGAGGTCCCCGCGGTGGAGGTCATCACCACCACCGCCGTGCACCTCATGACGGCCGCCGCCGTGAAGTGCGGCCTGGCCGACTCCCCCGACGCCCGCGAGCTGGTGGACCTCGACGAGGCGCGCAAGCTGATCACCGCCCTCGCCGGCCTGGTGACCGCGGCCGCCCCGGAGATCGGCAGCCAGCACGCCGGTCCGCTGCGCGACGGGCTCCGCTCCCTGCAGCTGGCCTTCCGCGAGGCCTCCCCCTTCCCGGACGCTCCGGGCAAGGGCCCCGGCGAGAAGTTCACCGGCCCGGTCAACTGACCCGCGCGGTCTGCGCCGCGGACCCGCGCCACGACGACGGCGCGCCCCCTGTCCGCAGGGGGCGCGCCGTCGTCGTCGGGGCCGGGGGCTCGGGGGCCGCACCGGTCACTCGGAGGAGGGCTCCCGCGCCGCCGAGGACAGGTGGGCGGTCACCGGCCGCGAGAACAGGGTGACCAGGGCGATGCCGGAGACCGCGAGCAGCACGCCGCCGACCACCGGCTCCCCCACGCTGAACAGCCAGGAGGAGAGCAGGACGCCGAAGAGCTGCACCGCGGTGGCGGCGCCCCGGCTCCACGCCCGGCCGCGCAGCAGGGCCACGGACGTCACCAGGATCCACAGGCCCAGCAGCACGTAGATCACGATGAGCATCACCCGCGCCCCGGCGGGCAGCACCCCGTCCCCCAGGTGCGCGATCGCGTCGCCGGCGAGCCAGAGCAGGGCGGCGGCCTGCAGCGCGAGCGCGGCCGCCACCACGAGCGCGGCGACGGGCGCGCGGACGCCCTCCGGCGCGGGAGCGGCCGGGGCCTCGCGGGGAGCGACGGGATCGGGGCGGCGGGACTGCGCCATGGGGTGCCTCTTCCTCGGGAGCGCGGACGTGACTCCACGGTACGCCGGGCGGCGGCCGCGCCGCGGCCGGCGGACCCGGGCCCGCCGCGAGGACCGAGGCCGGTGTGACGAAGGACGCACGCCGCAGGCCGGGCGCGGACCCGCACCCCTCTTGTTCCCGCGCCGGGGCCGTGCGAGGATGACACGCAAGAGATTTCCGGGGGCCGCATTCGCATGAAGGCGGTCCCCGTTGCAATGACCAGGGTCGCCCTCCCGTTCCGGCTGTGCCGCGCGTCGCCCGCGCCGGTCCCCCGGACCCGCCGCCGGTGGAGGCCGCGACCACCGGCGCCTCCGGGCTCCGGCTTCCCGACAGAAAGTGAGCGGACCGATGGATTGGCGCAGCAAGGCAGCCTGCCTGGACAAGGATCCGGAGCTCTTCTTCCCCGTGGGCAACACGGGCCCGGCCCTCCTGCAGATCGAGGAGGCCAAGGCCGTGTGCCGCTCGTGCGAGGTCGTGGACACGTGCCTGAAGTGGGCCATGGAGTCCGGGCAGGACTCCGGCGTCTGGGGCGGTATGAGCGAGGACGAGCGCCGGGCGATGAAGCGCCGCGCCGCGCGCGCCCGCCGCGCCTCCTGACGCCCCGCCGCCTCGCAGCCCCTCGGACAGGCCCCGCCGATCACTCGGCGGGGCCTTTGTCCTGCCCGGGCCCGGATCAGGCGGTCGGGATGCGCAGCACCACCCGCGTGCCGCCGTCGGTCAGCCGCTCCCACCGCAGGGTGCCGCGCAGGTCCCCCTCCACCATCGTCTGGACGATCCGCAGCCCCAGCCCCGCCCCGTCCGCGGCCGGCTGGAACTCCCCCGGGGACCAGCCGTCCTCGACGCCGGACCCGCCGTCCGTGACGGAGACGACCAGGACCGATCCGGCGGGCGTGAGCTCGCGCTCGGCGTGTAGCTCCACACGTCCGCCGGCCGGGGCCGTGCCGTGCTCCACGGCGTTGGCGGCGAGCTCGTTGAGCACGAGCGCGAGCGGGGTGGTCACGTGCGAGGGCAGCTCCCCGAACTCCCCCGAGGCGGCCGCCTCGAGAGGCCGCCCGTCGCCGGAGACCTCCACGGCGAGCCGGAACTGACGCTTGAGCAGGTCGTCCACGGGGACCTGCCCGTCGATCTCCTCGCTCAGGGTCTGATGCACGAGCGCGATGGTGTCCACGCGCCGCATCGCCTGGCGCAGCGCGCGCTCGGCCTCCGGCGAGGAGGTCCGGCGGGCCTGCATGCGCAGCAGGGAGCCGACCGTCTGGAGGTTGTTCTTCACGCGGTGGTGGATCTCGCGGATCGTCGCGTCCTTGGAGACCAGCCGCTGCTCCTGGCGGCGCAGCTCGGTGACGTCGCGCAGCAGCAGGAGGGCCCCGTGCCAGCCGTCGGGGCCCAGGAGCGGCACGGAGCGCACCGTGAGGGACGCGCCCCGGGACTGCACCTCGCGGCGCCCGGCCCGTAGGCCCGTGAGCACCGCCCAGGTGCCCTCCTCGCTCGGCTGGCGGGCGGCGTCCGTCCCCGCGAGCAAGTCCGTGAGGCGGCGCCCCTCCAGGGTGGCCGCGATGCCCAGGCGGCGCAGGGCCGAGACCGCGTTGGGGCTGGTGAACCGGGCCACGGAGTCCTCGCCGAGCACCACGAGGCCGTCGCCCACGCGCGGGGTGCCGCCGGCCCACAGGCCCGCCGACTCCTCGGGGGCCGGCCACCGCCCGTGCTGCATCATGTCCAGCAGGCTGTCCGCCGTGCGGATGTAGTTCTCCTCGATCACCGAGCGGGAGGGCCGTCCGTGGGGATCGCCGTGCGCGGACAGGACGGCCACCACCCGGCCGCGCCGCACCACGGGCCACAGCCGCACCTGCAGCGTGCCGTCCGGCGTCTCGACCGGGCCCGCGCCCTCGGGGCGCTCGCCGCCGGACCACGTGCTCGCGACGACGGCGCGCAGGTCCGCGCGGGCGCGCGAGCCCACGATGTCCCGGTGGAACAGCGTGGGGGCGGTGAAGGGGCGCACCTGGGCGACCGCGACGAAGCCCTCGGCCGGGTCCGGCCGCGGGGCGGGACACCACAGCACGAGGTCGGCGAGGGCGAGGTCCGCCACGAGCTGCCAGTCCCCCACCAGGAGCTGCAGCCACGAGCGGTCCTCGTCCGCCAGGTCCGGGTGGGATGTCAGGGGGTCCGGCGCGAGCGAGCTGACCATGGCATCAGGGTACGGCGGCGGGAGGGCCGCGCCGCGTCCTCGTCCTGCGGGTGTCGTCGCGCGGCGCCGGCGGGCCCCTGCCCGGCGGGCCGACGGCGGCGCCCGGTCCGGCGAGCGCCGCGCGGGTCGACGT
>NZ_JANQCJ010000153.1:0-4418 GCF_024723355.1 Micrococcus sp. HG099
GCCCAGCTGCGGCCCCGCCGCCAGCCGGATCGGGCCCCGCGCCGCGGCCGGGTCCACGCGCTCGCCCCTCTGCCGCACCTCCACGGCGCCGGCCGCGTGCAGCTCCGCGGCCACGGCGCGGGCCTCGTCCATGAGGTCGCGCCACGCCTCTCCCCCGGCCACGCGCGCGGCGTCGGAGGGGCAGATGGTCTTCCCCTCATCCCGCTGGCGCAGCAGCGTCCGCATCGCGGCGGCCAGCCGCTCGCGTGTGCCCTCCGGGGTGGGCTCCCACCACGGGTCGCCGCGCTCCCCCAGCGCGATCTTCGCGTCCTGGACGCGGGGGCGCGCCGTCGTCGGGTCCGTGCGGACGAGCCGACGCGCGGCCATGAGCCCCTTCACGAGCTCGCCCGCGAGCGCCTCCGGGATGTGCGGGTCCTGGGCGCGCCACTTCCGGCCGTCCACGACGATGTGGTGGCCGTCAGGCGTGGTCTCGGGTCCCGTACGCTCCGGCTCGCTCATGCGGCCATCCTGCCCGCTCAGGCCACCGTCGTCCCGAGCCAGGCGCCCACCGCGAACGTGAGGGCCAGGGCGAGCGCGCCGCCGATCACCACGCGCAGCATGGCCGGCAGTACCCGGGCGCCGCCGAGCCACGCGCCCATGCCGCCGGTCACCGCGAGCGCGAGCAGCGTGGTGACGAAGGTCAGCGCCACCCGGATGTCCACGGGCGCGAGGATGATCGTCAGGAACGGCAGCAGCGCGCCGAGGAGGAACGCCACGAACGAGGCGCCGGCCGCCGACCACGGGCTGACGACGCCGGTCTCGTCCATCCCCAGCTCGGCCCGCAGGTGGGCCTTGAGCGCGTCCTTCTCGGTGAGCTCGCGGGCCACGGTCTCCGCGGTGGCGCGGCTCAGGCCCTCGGCCTCGTACAGGCCGACGAGCTCCTCGAGCTCGCCCTCCGGGTCCTCGGCCAGCTCGCGGCGCTCCTTGGCGATCAGCGCCTTCTGCGAGTCCGAGGACGAGGACACGGACACGTACTCCCCCAGCGCCATGGACACGGCGCCGCCCACGACGGCGGCCACGCCGGCGATCGCGACCGGGGCGACCGCCGTCGTCGCTCCCGCCACGCCCACCACGGTGGCGGCGACGGAGACGATGCCGTCGTTCGCGCCGAGCACGCCGGCGCGCAGCCAGTTCAGGCGCTCGTGCAGCCCGCCGCCGGCGTGCGGCTCGGGGCCGGCGTGGCCGGAGGAGGCGGCGACGTCGTCACGGACGGTGGGCTCGGAGGGGGCGGTGGACTCGTTCATGGGGACCAGGATGCTCCAGTCGTGGCCCGCCCGCCACGAAGGGCAGGCGAGCCTCAATCGCCGGGTGCGCGCCGTCGTCGTCCCCCAGCGCCGTCGTGCGGGAAGCCGGGCCCGGACGGCTCCCGTTTCTCGCACGAAAGCGCCCGTGAAGGCTCCCGTTTCCCGCACGAAAGCGGGGGCGGGTCAGCGCAGCGGGGTGTGCGCCGGGTCGACCTCTTCACCCTCGCGCACGGGCCCGGGCGCGGTGCCGCCGCCCCACGGGTCGCCGCCGAGCTCCTCACGCCCGTGCTCGCGCAACCAGCTCGCCAGCTCCGGGCCGGCGGGCACGATGCCCGTCGGGTTGATGTCCTCGTGCACCACGTAGTAGTGGGCCTTGATCTGCGCGAAGTCGATCGTGTCGCCGAAGCCGGGGGTCTGGAACAGGTCGCGGGCGTAGCCCCAGAGCGCGGGCATCTCGGTCAGCCGGTTCCGGTTGCACTTGAAGTGCCCGTGGTACACGGGGTCGAAGCGCGCCAGCGTGGTGAACAGGCGCACGTCGGCCTCGGTGATCCGCTCGCCCATGAGGAACCGGCGGGTCGTCAGTCGCTCCTCGAGCCAGTCCATCGCGGCCCACAGCCGCTCGTACGCGGCGTCGTACGCCTCCTGCGAGCCGGCGAAGCCGCACCGGTACACGCCGTTGTTCACCTCGGTGAACACGCGCTCGATCACCTCGAACATCTCGTCCCGCTCGGGGCCGGCGTCCGGGATCAGCTGCGGGGCGCCGTCGCGGTGGTGCGCGGTCCACTCGGTGGACAGGTCCAGGGTCATCTGCGGGTAGTCGTTGGTCACGACGCCGCCCGTCGGCACGTCCACGATCGCCGGCACCGTGATGCCCCGCGGGTAGTCCGGGAACCGCGTGAAGTAGTTCTCCTGGAGCCGCTCGGTGCCGAGCACGGGGTCCTTCCCGCCCTCGTCGAGGTCAAAGGTCCAGGACCGCTCGTCGTGGGTGGGGCCGGGGGTGCCCAGCGAGATGGCGTCCTCGAGGCCGAGCAGGCGGCGCACGATGATGGCCCGGTTGGCCCACGGGCAGGCCCGGGCGGCCACGAGGCGGTAGCGGCCCGCCTCGACGGGCCACGCCTCGGCCCCCTCGGTGAGCCCGCCACCCACGCGGCCGACCGTGGACGGCTCGGCCACGGGCAGGGCCCGCACGGCCTCCGGGTCCGCCACGATCCGGTCCGCGATGTAGTTCGTGTCCCGCGTGAACTCCGCCCCGGACTGCACGTAGTTGCCCGTGAGCCCCTCGCGCGTGTCGATGGTGCCGCGGTCCGCGGCCTGGCCGGTCTGCTGGTTCTCCATACACTCGAGCCTATGACGACGACCCCCGCCACGCCCGGCCTCACGCCCGCCCCGCTGGTGCGCTGCGTGACCGCCCAGAACCCCTCCCCGATGACCCTCGCGGGCACCAACACGTACGTGGTCGCCGCACCGGACTCAGATGCGGCCGTCGTGGTGGACCCGGGCCCGGAGGACGACGCCGCCGCCCACCTCGAGCGCGTCCGTGCGGCGGCCGAGGGGCGCCGGATCGCGCTCATCCTGGTGACGCACCGGCACGCGGACCACACCGGCGGCGTGGACGCCTTCCACGCGGCCACGGGCGCCCCCGTGCGCGCCGCGGACCCGGACTGGTGCCGCGGCGGGGCCGCCGTCCTGACGCCGGACGAGCGGATCGACGTCGCCGGCACCCCGGTGCTGGCGTGGCACACCCCGGGCCACACCTCGGACTCCTACTCGTTCGCCGTCCCGGACGCGGGCGCGCACGGCGCGGTCATCACGGGCGACACCATCCTCGGCTCGGGCACCACCATGCTCGACCACCCGGACGGCACCCTCACCGACTACCTGGCCAGCCTGCGCCGCCTCGAGGCCGCCGGCCCGCTCACCGTGCTGCCCGCGCACGGGCCGGTGCCCGCCCCGCTGGACGTCGTCGCCCGCGACTACCGGCACCATCGCGAGGGCCGGCTGGCGCAGGTCAGCGCGGCGCTCGCCGAGCTGGGCGAGGACGAGGCCGCGACCGTCACCCCCGAGCAGCTGGCCCCGCGGATCTACCCCGGGCTCGAGGGCACCGTGGCGCGCGTGGCCGTCCAGACGGTGGCCGCGCACCTGCGCCACCTGCGCGAGGGCTGAGCCGTCCCGCGGCGCCGTCGGCCCTCCCCCGGGGCGGCCCGCCGCCACTACGCTGGGGCCACACCCTGCAGTCTCGACTCCTCACCTCGACCCCCGCGGAGGCACCCCATGACCATCCTCGTCGGCTACGCCCCCTCGACGTCCGCGGACGCCGCCCTGGACACCGCCCTGGACATCGCCCGCTCCACCGGCGAGCGCGTGGTGGTGGTCAACGCGGGCCCGGGCGGGGAGCACCGCACCAAGTCCCTCGTCACCGAGGAGCAGCAGCGCGGCGTGCAGGCCCGCCTCGACGCCTCGGGCGTGGACGCGGAGTTCCGCCAGTACGCGCGCGGGCGCTCCACCGTGCAGGAGATGAAGGACGTGGCCGCGGAGCTGGACCCGTCCATCGTGGTGATCGGCGTGCGCCGCCGCGGCGGCTTCGGCCGGTTCGTGATGGGCTCCGTCTCGGACGAGCTGCTCCAGGAGATCGACCAGCCGGTGCTGTGCGTCAAGGAGTACACGCAGTACGGGGACCGCACCCCGGAGGCCGTCAGCCACGTGGCCGAGACCGACCCCGCGACCCGCGGCCTGCCCGCCTCCGAGCCGATGGTCGAGCAGCACCCCTTCACGCCCGTCGAGGACCAGGACCCGACGCGCCGCGGCTGAGCCGGCCTCAGTCCTCGTCGTCCTGACGGCGGCGGGTGACCGCGTCGTCGGTCCGGTCGGCCTCCTCCGCGCTCCGCGCCTCCGCGGTCGCGCTCCCCTCCCGGGCCGCCCGGCCCTGCCCCGGCTCGGCCGCGTGCGAGCCGGAGCGCTCGGCGTCCCGGGCCTGCTTGGCCTGCTGCGCGCGCCGCTCCGCGAACGCGTCCTCGCCGGGACCGTGCAGCTCGCGGTTGCGCTGCACCGCGGTGATCGAGCCGGTGTAGAGGCCGGCGTGGTCGTCCACGCGGGTCAACGGCGTGGTCACCGTGTCCGGGCGAGGCTCCCCGCCCT
>NZ_JANQCJ010000154.1:0-4331 GCF_024723355.1 Micrococcus sp. HG099
CCTCCCGCACCGCACAGGGCGGGCGCGCCGTCGGCGCCGTCGTCGCCCCGGACGTGCGCGCCGCCCTGGAGGCCGCCGGGCACCGGGTGGTCCCGCTGCTGCCGGGCACCGCGGCCGCGGTGGCCGAGCGCGTGGAGGCGGTCGTGGTGGACCTGGACGGCGTGCAGGGCCTGTGGGCGGGGGCGCTCGACGCCTCCGGTGCCGCCCTCTTCCTGGAGCTGCGCTCCGCCCTCGACGCGGCCGCCGACCGTGGCGTGAGCGTCTGGGTGCTCTCCCGCGGCCGCCACCGGCACCGGCTCGGTGCCCTCGCCCTGCTGCAGGCCGAGGACGTGATCGTGGTCGAGGCCGGGTCGGCCCGCGTGCCGCTGCACTTCACCGAGGATCCGGGCGACGCCCCCCAGGGCATCGTCGACGTCCTCCTCCACTGCCCCCAGGAGGCCGCATGAGCCCGGACCACCCGACCCCCGCCCGGCTGACGGACGCCTCCGGCCTCCGCGTCCTGCTCTACGGCGACGTGGACCTCAACGTGATGGACGGGTCCGCGACCTGGCTGCCGTCCATGGCCGAGACCCTCGCCCGCACCGGAGCCGCCGTGGACGTGCAGCTCAAGGCCGAGGAGCGCCGCGACCTGCTCACCGCGCCCCTGCGCCGCCTGGACGGCGTGCGCGTGCTCGCCGCCCGGCCCCCGGCCGGGCAGCACGCCATGTCCCCGGCCCGCGCCGCGGACGTCCTCCAGGAGCTGGACGCGGCGGACCCGTACGACGTCGTCCTGGTGCGCGGCATCCACGCGTGCGTCGAGCTCGCGGACCGCAAGGCGTTCGAGGGCCGGCTCTGGTCCTACGTCACCGAGTACGGCTATGTCGGGGAGGACTTCCCTCCGGAGCGGGTCGAGGAGATCTCCCGCGTGGCCGACGCGAGCCGGCTCATGCTGGCCCAGACGCCGCAGGCGCGCGCCGTCCTGGAGGCCCTCGTCCCCGCGGCCGCCGGACGCACCGTGCTGCTCTCGCCCATGGTGCCCGACTCGCTCGTCCCGGCCGTGCGCCCCGACGACCACGGCACGGGGCCGGTCCGCCTCGTGTACGCCGGCAAGTTCGCCTACGACTGGCGCACCGACCTCATGCCGGACATCCTGGCCGCCCTCCAGGAGGCCGGCGTCCCGGCGACGCTGACGATGGTGGGGGACAAGGTCCACCGGGAGCCCGAGCACCGCGGCTGGGCGGCCGCCATGCGCGCCCGCCTCGAGTCCGACATGCCGGGCTTCGAGTGGACCGGGGCGATCCCGCGTGAGGAGGCCCTGGCGCGCACCGCCGAGGCGGACATCTCCCTCGGCTGGCGCACGCCCGCGCTCGACCTCTCCCTCGAGATCTCCACCAAGGTGCTCGAGAGCTGCGCGGTGGGCGTCCCACCGCTCGTCAACCGCACCGTGGCCCACGAGGAGCTGCTGGGCGCGGACTACCCGCTGTTCGTCGAGGCGCTGACGGACTCCGCGCAGGACATCGCCGCGCGGATCGCGGCGGTGCGCCACGAGCTTCCGGCCCTGTCCCGGCGCGTGGTCGAGGCGGCCGAGCCGTACCGCATGACCGCGCGCGCCCAGGTCGTGGTCGGCTATCTCCGCCGTCTCGGGCTGCTGGAGACGCCCCGGACCGCGGAGCCGGTGCCGGCCCGCACCGCGCCCCGCACGCGGGTCGTCCTCGCCGGCCACGACCTCAAGTTCGCCGGCGAGCTCGTCGACCTGCTGCGCGACGACCCCACGGTCGAGCTGCGGCTGGACCGCTGGGAGGGCCTGCACCGCCACGACGAGGCCGCCTCGCGGCGCCTCGTGGAGTGGGCCGACGTCGTGGTCTGCGAGTGGGCCGGGCCGAACGCGGTCTGGTACGCCCGCCACAAGCGCCCCGGCCAGCGCCTCGTGGTGCGCCTGCACATGTTCGAGCTGCGCGGCGGCTGGCTCTCCGCGCTGGAGGCCGGCGCCGTGGACCGGCTCGTCACGGTCTCCGACCTCTACCGCGACCTGACGCGCGAGCATCTGGCCATCGACCCCGATCGCGTCACCGTGATCCCCAACGCCGTCTCCCTGGCGGACCTGGACCGGCCCGCCGCCGACGGGCGCCGGCACCGCCTGGGCATCGTGGGCGTGGTACCGCTGCGCAAGCGGCTCGACCGCGCGGTGGACCTGCTCGAGGCGCTGCGCGAGCACGACGACCGGTTCACCCTGCACGTGCGCGGCCGCATGCCGTGGGAGTACCCGCACGAGTGGCGCAAGCCGGTGCAGCGCGAGGCCTACCTGGACCTGTTCTCCCGGATCGGGGCGGGACCGCTGCGCGAGGCGGTGGCGTTCGAGCCCTTCGGCGCGGACATGGGCTCGTGGCTGACGAAGATCGGCTGGGTGCTGTCCCCGTCCACCACGGAGAGCTTCCACCTCGCGCCCGCCGAGGGCATGGTCTCGGGGGCCGTCCCGCTCGTCTGGGACCGGCCGGGCGCCGTCGGCGTGTTCGGCGAGGACCTCGTGGTGGCCGACACCGACGCCGCGGCGCGGCGGGTGCTCGAGGCTGTGGCGGACGACGCGTGGTGGGAGGCGCTCTCCGCTCACGCACGGGAGCGGGTGCGCCCGTACGACGAGCGCGCCGTGGCCGGCCTGTGGCGCCAGGCGCTCGGCCTGGGCTGAGGCCGCGCGGGGCGGGGCGGCGGTAGGGTGTGTCAGGGCCGCCTCCGTCTCACCGGGCGTGGCATGCACCGTACCGTCGCCAGCAGGGAGTCCACGTGAAGAAGATCGAAACCGTCGCCGTCATCGGGCTGGGCTACATCGGCCTGCCGACCGCCGCCATCCTCGCCGAGAACGGCGTGAAGGTGCTCGGCGTGGACGTGACCGACCGCACCGTGGACGCCGTCAACGCCGGCACCGTCCCCTTCGTGGAGCCGGACCTGGCCGACTTCGTGGCGCGAGCCGTGGACAAGGGCCTGCTGTCCGCCTCGAAGGAGACCCCCGCCGCGGACGCCTACATCGTGGCCGTGCCGACCCCGTTCAAGGACGGCCACTCGCCGGACCTGGGCTACATCGAGGCGGCCGCCCGCGGCCTGGCCCCGCAGCTCACCGGCGACGAGCTCGTGATCCTCGAGTCCACCTCGCCCCCCGGCGCCACCGAGCACATGGCCGAGGTCATCTACGCCGTGCGCCCGGAGCTACGCGAGGCCGAGCTCGACTTCGCCCACTGCCCCGAGCGCGTCCTGCCCGGCCGCGTGATGGTCGAGCTGGTCACCAACGACCGCATCGTCGGCGGCTCCACCCCGCGCGCCGCCCAGCGCGCCAAGGAGCTCTACGAGACCTTCTGCGAGGGCGCGATCCTCCTCACGGACACCCGCACCGCCGAAATGGCCAAGCTGGTGGAGAACTCCTTCCGCGACGTGAACATCGCCTTCGCCAACGAGCTCTCCGTGATCTGCGCCGAGCAGGGCATCGACGTGTGGGAGCTCATCGAGCTGGCCAACCACCACCCGCGCGTGAACATCCTCCAGCCCGGTCCGGGCGTGGGCGGGCACTGCATCGCCGTGGACCCGTGGTTCATCGTCGACGCCGCCCCGCAGACGGCCCGCATCATCCGCGCGGCCCGCGAGATCAACGACGGCAAGCCGCAGTGGGTCATCGACCAGGTCAAGGCGGCCGCGTTCGACGTCCAGCAGGAGACCGGTCGCGCGCCCGTCGTCGCCGCCCTCGGCCTGGCGTTCAAGCCGAACATCGACGACCTGCGCGAGTCCCCGGCGCTGAACATCGCCGCCGACCTGGCGGACCAGTTCTCCGGCTCCGAGGTCCTCGTGGTCGAGCCCCACGTGGAGGAGCTGCCGGCGAAGCTGCAGGGCAAGGCCAACGTGCGCCTGGTCTCGGCCGACGAGGCCGTGACCGCCGCGGACATCGTGCTGCTGCTCGTGGACCACGACGCCTTCGCCGGCCTCGGCGAGGCGGTCGCCGGCAAGCGCGTGATCGACACGCGCGGCCAGTGGCGGGGCACCGCCGGCCTGTGAGCCCCCGGCGCCCGTGCGGCGCCGGCCCCGCTGAGAGGAGCACGGATCCATGTCCGCCACGGAACGCCCCGCCGCCCGGCGGCCGCTCGTGCGCAACCTCGCGCTGACCGCCCAGACGGTGCGCGAGCACGTCGCCGACGACTCCGTGCTCCTGGCCCTGCAGGTCTCCCGGCGGCTGCCGCGGGCCCTGTCCTCGAAGGCTGCCGCGGTGCTCGTGCGCATCGGCCGCTCCGGGGTGGCCCCCGCGGTCGGGCACGAGATGCGGGGGGACCGCGAGGCCGCCCTGGCCGCCCTCGGCGTCGAGGGCGGCGCGCCGT
>NZ_JANQCJ010000155.1:0-4317 GCF_024723355.1 Micrococcus sp. HG099
TCCTCGGCGTCCGCGTGCAGCGGGCCGTGCGGCTCCGCGTCCGCGCGCTCCCCGCGGACGCGCCGGCGCTCGGCGCGGCGGGCCGCCCGCTGCTCGGAGGCGCCCTCCGGGTCCTGGCCGGTGAGCCAGTCGTAGCCGCCGGCGATCCGCTGCGGGATCGAGCCCACGGGCGTGGCCGTGAGCACCAGCACGGAGAAGAAGGCGAGGGCGACCATGAGCGCCCAGACGGGCACCACGGTCAGCAGGGAGGCGAGCGGCGCCGTCGCCAGGTAGCCGACCATGCCGCCGGCGCCGAGCATGTCGTCGAACGCCTCGGCGGCCGAGGGGACCCCGGCCACGAGGTGCGCGATGCCGGCACCCGCCACCGTGGCCATGAGCAGGCCGATGACGATGCGCCCGTTGGCGCGGTGGGCCGTGGGGCTGCGGAAGCAGCGCACCGCCACCACCACCAGGGCGATCGGCACGAGCAGGGCGAACCATCCCACGGTGCCGCCGGCCACCCCGTGCACCACGCGGCCGAAGCCGGTCTCGCGCAGGCCCCACCACTCGACGGACGCGATCACCGCGGCCAGCAGCAGCAGGAACAGGCCGGTGCCGTCGCGGCGCTCCTCGCGGTCGACGCGCACGTCCGGGCCGAGCTTGCGGAAGGCGGCGCCGACTGGCGTGGCCAGGCCCATCCACAGGGCGTGGAGGGCGCGCAGGGGCGCGGCGGGACGGTCGGCGTCGGGGACGGACGCCGTCGACACCCTCCGCCCGGATCCCTTGCCTCCGGCGCGGCCGGAGCGGGATGAGGACGAGGAGGTCGACGATCGCGTGGGGGAAGTACGGGTCGCCATGCCCACCAAACTACCGCGAACCGCGGACGGGGCGGGCATGGCGGCCCGGGCGGATCAGGCCTCCAGGACCACGGGGATGATCATGGGGCGGCGCCGCAGCTTGCGGTTGACCCACGTGCCGACGGTGCGGCGGACCACCTGCTGGAGCTGGTGCGCGGTGTGGTCCTTACTGGACTGCACCGCCTCCTCCAGCGCCCGGGCGATCTTCGGCTTGATGTCCTCGAACACCTTCTCGTCCTCGGCGACGCCGCGGGCGTGGATGTCCGGTCCGGAGACGATGCTGCCGGTCTGGCGGTTCACCACGGTGATGATCGAGATGAAGCCCTCCTCGCCCAGGACGCGGCGGTCCTTGAGGTCCGAGTCGGAGATCTCGCCCACGGAGGAGCCGTCCACGTACACGTAGCCGCAGTCCACCTCGCCCACGACCTTCACGAGGCCGTCGGTCATGTCCACCACGGTGCCGTTGCCGGCGAGGATCACGTTCTCGGCCGGCACGCCGGTCTTCTCCGCGATCCGGCCGTTGGCGATCAGGTGCCGGGTCTCGCCGTGCACCGGCATCACGAACTCCGGCTCGACGATGTTGTAGCAGTAGAGCAGCTCGCCCTCGGAGGCGTGGCCGGAGACGTGCACCTTCGCCATGCCCTTGTGCACCACGTTGGCGCCGAGCTTCATGAGGCCGTTGATCACGCGGAACACGGAGTTCTCGTTGCCCGGGATCAGCGAGGAGGCGAGGACCACGAGGTCGCCCTCCTCCAGCTGCACCTGGTGGTCGCCGTTGGCCATGCGGGACAGGGCGGCCATGGGCTCGCCCTGCGAGCCGGTCACCATCAGGACGACCTCGTCGTCCTTGTACTTGTCCACCTTGCGGATGTCCACGAGGATCCCGTTCGGCACGTTGAGGTAGCCGAGCTTGGCCGCGATGGTCATGTTGCGGATCATCGAGCGGCCACCGAGGGCGACCTTGCGGCCGTGCTTGTGCGCGGCGTCGAGGACCTGCTGCACGCGGTGCACGTGCGAGGAGAACGAGGCCACCACGATCCGGCGCTTCGCCGTGGCGAAGTAGCGCTCCAGGGTGGGGCCGATCTCCGCCTCGGTGGTGGTGAAGCCCGGCACCTCGGCGTTGGTGGAGTCGGTCATGAACAGGTCCACGCCCTCCTCGCCCAGGCGGGCGAAGGCGCGCAGGTCCGTGATGCGGCCGTCCAGCGGCAGCTGGTCCATCTTGAAGTCGCCGGTGTGCAGGATGGTGCCGGCGTCCGTGTGGATGGCGACGGCGAGCGCGTCCGGGATCGAGTGGTTCACGGCCACGAACTCGCACTCGAACGGGCCGAACTCCACGATCTCGTCTTCCTTGACGACGCGGGTGCGCGGCTTGATCCGGTGCTCCTCCAGCTTGGCCTCGATCAGGGCGAGGGTCAGCTTGGAGCCGATCACGGGGATGTCGTCGCGCAGGCGCAGCAGGTACGGCACGGCGCCGATGTGGTCCTCGTGGCCGTGGGTCAGGACGATGCCGACGACGTCGTCCATGCGGTCCCGGATGTAGTCGAAGTCCGGGAGGATCAGGTCGACGCCGGGCTGGTGCTCCTCGGGGAAGAGGACGCCGCAGTCGACGATGAGGATCTTGCCGTCGATCTCGAAGGTGACCATGTTGCGGCCGACCTCCTCGAGGCCGCCCAGCTGGACGATGCGGCAGGTGCCCTTCTTGAGCTTGGGCGGGGTGGACAGGCGGGTGCCTGGAGTCATGGAGGGATGTCCCTTCTAGAAGGTGATGCCGGCCTCCGCGAGGTCGGCTCGGATGTCGGAGAGCTCGTCGGCGCCGGCCTGGACGAGGGGCAGCCGCACGGCTGCGGACGGGATGACGCCCTGGGCGGCGAGGACGGCCTTCGCGGCCACCGCGCCCTGGACGTGGGCCATGATGCCGCGCTGGACGGGGTCCAGCGCGAAGTGGTGCTCGCGGGCCGCGGCGAGGTCGCCGGCGTGGACCGCGTCCACGAGCTTGCGGTACAGGCCCGGGGCCACGTGCGCGGCCACGGAGACGACGCCCACGGCGCCGAGGGCCATGAGCGGCAGGGTGGCGCCGTCGTCGCCGGAATAGAGGTCCAGGTCCGAGTGCGCCAGGACGGTGGTGGTGGACTGCAGGTCCCCCTTGGCGTCCTTGAGCGCGCGGATGTTCGGGTGCTGGGCCAGGGCGATGAGGGTCTCCGGCTCGATCGGCATGACCGAGCGGCCGGGGATGTCGTAGAGCATGATCGGCAGGTCCACGCCGTCTGCGACGGCCTCGAAGTGGGCCCGGATGCCGGCCTGGTTGGGCTTGTTGTAGTACGGGGTGACGAGCAGCAGCCCGTCCACGCCCGTCTCCTTGGCCCGCCGGGAGAGCTCGAGGGTGTGCGCCGTGTCGTTGGTGCCGGTGCCGGCCACCACCTTGGCGCGGTCCCCCACGGCCTCCACGACCGTGCGGAACATGGCGAGGTTCTCCTCGTCCGTGAGGGTGGAGGTCTCGCCGGTGGTGCCGGTGACCACGAGGCCGTCGGCGCCGCCGTCCACCAGGTGCTCGGCGAGGGCGGCCGCCGCCTCCAGGTCCACGGCGCCCTCGTCGGTCATGGGGGTGACCATGGCGGGCACGACCGTGCCGAAGAGCAGCTCGGAGGGGGCGGAGGCGGAACGGACGGCACTCATGGGCCCCACCCTACCTGCGAGACTGGGGACCCACCCCGTCCGTCGCCCCACTGCGACGCACCGCGCCTGCGAGAGGAGCCCGCCCTGTCCCCCGCCCCGCCCCCGGCCGCGACGACGCCGGCCCCGTCCGTCCGCCGCCCGCGCCTGCGGGGCGTGGACGCCGCCCGGGGCGTCGCCCTGCTGGGCATGGTCGCCGTGCACGTGGTGGACCCGACGACCGCCGCCGGCGACCCGCACCCGGTCTTCCTGGGCTTCGCCGGCCGCGCCTCGGTGCTGTTCGTGCTGCTGGCCGGCGTCGGGCTGGCCCTGTCCACGGGCGGGACCCGCCCCGCCGAGGGCGCGCGCCGCGCGGTGCTGCGCCGCCGGATCGCCCGGCGGGCGGGGCTGCTGTTCGTGGTGGGCCTGGCGTGCGGCGCGCTGGGCACCCCGGTGGCGGTGATCCTGTGCCACTACGCCCTGCTGTTCCTGCTCGCCCTGCCGCTGCTCGGGCTGCGGGCCCCCGCGCTTGGGGCGATCGCCGGGGCGTGGCTCGTGGTGGGCCCGGTCGCCGTGTTCGCCGCGAGCACGGCCGGCCAGGCGCTGCTGGGCCGGGACGAGTTCCTCCTCGGCGCCCGGCTGTGGCTGTCCCCCATGCCCGAGGACCTGCTCACCCCCGGGGTGCTGCTGGCCGACCTCGTGGTCACCGGCTACTACCCCGTGCTCTCCTGGGGCGCCTTCCTGGTGCTGGGCCTGGCCCTGGGCCGCCTGCCGCTGGACCGCGCACGGGTGGCCGCCGCCCTCCTCGCGGCCGGCGCGCTGGCCTGGGGCG
>NZ_JANQCJ010000156.1:0-4284 GCF_024723355.1 Micrococcus sp. HG099
ATCCGGACGCGCTCGCCTGGGGCACGTGAGGAGGGTCCCCGCGGGGGACGGCAGTGGCTGCGGGGGCGGCCGCGGGCGGCCGGCTCAGGCCGTCGGCGTGCCGTGCAGCAGCTCGAGCAGCGCCTCGCCGTGCTTCTCCAGCTTCGTGCGCCCCAGCCCCGGCACCGCCAGCAACTCCTTCGGCGAGGCGGGCATGGCCTCGGCGATGGCCACGAGCGTGGCGTCCGTGAACACCACGAACGCGGGCATCTTCATCTCGGCGGCCGTGCGGCTGCGCCAGTCCCGCAGCTGCTCGAGCACCGCCTCGTCGTAGGTGGCCGGGCAGTCCAGGCAGCGGCCGACCTTGCGCTCGGCGCCCGTCTCCAGGGGCTTGCCGCAGGTGCGGCACGTGGCCACGGTGGCCCCGCGCCGGCGGGGCTTGGCGGCGCCGGGCGCGGATCCGCGGGCGGGTGCGTGCTCGCGGGTGCCCCCGAGGGTGGGGTCGATCGCCCAGAGGAAGCGGGAGGGGCGGCGGGTGGAGCGCCCGCCCGTGCCGCGGGAGAGCGTCCACGTCAGGGACAGGTGCTCGCGGGCGCGCGTGATGCCCACGTAGAGCAGGCGGCGCTCCTCGTCCACCTCGGCCTGGGTCTCGGCGAAGGAGATCGGCATGAGGCCCTCGGAGAGGCCCACGAGGAACACGGCGTCCCACTCCAGGCCCTTGGCCGAGTGCAGCGAGGCCAGGGTGACCCCCTGGACGGTGGGGGCGTGCTGGTGCTGCGCCCGCTCGTCCAGCTCGGCCACCAGCTCGGTGAGCGTGAACTCCGCCCCGCGCGAGCCGGCCAGCTGCTCGGCGAGGTTCACGAGGGCGTGCAGGGACTCCCAGCGCTCGCGCGCCGCGCCCGTCGCGGCCGGCGGCTGCGCCGAGTACCCCAGGGAGGCGAGCACGTCGCGCACCCGGTCCGGGACGTCGTCGCCGGTGAGGTCCTGCGCGGCGCGTGCCGCGGCCCGTAGCTGCAGGATGCCGTCGCGCACCTCGCGCCGGGAGAAGAACCGCTCGCCGCCGCGCAGCTGGTAGCCGATGCCGGCCGAGGACAGGGCCGTCTCGAACGCCTGGGACTGGCCGTTGGTGCGGAACAGGACGGCGATCTCCGAGGCGGCGACGCCGTCGTCGATCAGGGCGCGGATCCGGTCCGCGACCCAGCCGGCCTCCGCCTCGTCGTCCGTGCACTCGGCGAACACGGGATCCGGCCCGTTGGGGCGCTGGGAGACGAGTTCGAGCGGGTCCGGCCAGCGGGGCATCGTGCGGTCCCGCTGGCCCGCCTTGGTGCGGTCCGCGAGCAGCCGGTTCGCGGCCTCCACCACCTGCGGGCTCGAGCGGTAGTCGCGCACGAGCTCGACGACGGTGGCGTCCGGATGGCGCTCCCGGAAGTCCGTGAGGAAGCGGGACGTGGCCCCGGTGAACGAGTAGATGGTCTGGGAGGCGTCGCCCACCACGCACAGGTCGCCCCGGTCCCCCAGCCACAGGTCCAGGAGGCGGTGCTGCAGCGGGGAGACGTCCTGGTACTCGTCCACGAGGAACACGCGGTACTGGTCCCGGATGGTGGCGGCGATGCGCGGTTCCGTGGAGAGGATGCCCACGAGGATCAGCAGGACGTCCTCGAAGTCGATCATGTTCCGGGCCGTCTTGGCCTCCTCGTAGCCCGTGTAGAGGCGGGCCACGGTGGTGGCGTCCCAGCCGGCGGGCATCTCGCGGCCGCGCGCGGCCTCCGCGTAGCCCTCGGGGGCGTGCAGGGAGACCTTGGCCCACTCGATCTCGCCGGCGAGGTCGCGCAGCCCGGCCCGGTCCACGCTCATCCGCATGCCCTGGGCGACCTCGGTGAGCAGGCGCACCTTGTTCTCGATCAGCGAGGGCATGGGGCCGCCCACCGCCTGCGGCCAGAAGTACTGCAGCTGGCGCAGGGCGGCAGAGTGGAAGGTGCGGGCCTGGACGCCGGCCACGCCGAGGTCGCGCAGGCGGGTGCGCATCTCGGCGGCGGCGCGCGCCGTGAAGGTCAGCGCGAGCGTGCGGTGCGGGTCGAAGACGCCGGAGGCCACGCCGTAGGCGATGCGGTGGGTGATGGCGCGGGTCTTGCCGGTGCCCGCGCCGGCGAGGATGCACACGGGCCCCTGCAGGGCGGTGGCGGCGCGGCGCTGCTCCGGGTCGAGGCCGCGGAGGATCTCGTCGGGAGTGCTCATGCGGGACGAGTCCTCCTAGGTGATCAGGGTCTGCGCATCGGGCAGCGTCCCACCGTACCAATCCTCGATGAGCGCCCGGGCGATGGACACGGCGCCCGGGAGCGTGATCTCGCCCTCGCGGGCCATCGCGGCCAGCTCCTCGCGCTCGAACCACCGGACGGAGAGGATCTCCGTGCCGTCCGCCACGGGCTCGGCGCCGGCGGGGGCCTGCGCCGTGAAGCCGAGCATGAGCGAGCGCGGGAACGGCCAGGGCTGGGAGCCGCGGTAGCGCGGGTCGGCCACAGTGACGCCGGACTCCTCGGCGACCTCGCGCACCACGGCGTGCTCGAGGGACTCCCCCGGCTCCACGAAGCCGGCCAGGCACGAGTGCCGCCCGGCGGGCCAGGCGGCGTTGCGGCCCAGCAGGATCCGGCCGTCCGGATCCGTGACGGCCACGATCACGGCCGGGTCCGTGCGCGGGAAGTGCTCCCGGCCGCAGGCCTCGCAGCGGCGCACCCAGCCGGCGGCCTCCACCGCGGTGGCGCCGCCGCAGAAGGAGCAGAACCGGTGGGCCGCGTGCCAGTTGGCGTTGGCGACGGCGGCCACGAACAGCCCGGCGTCCGCGTCGGAGAGGGCGGCCGCGACGTCGCGCAGGCCCACCCAGGCGGCGTCCGCGAGGGCGGCCGCCGCATCCGGGGGCAGGACCGCCGGCGGCTCGAGCGCCACGGCCACCACAGCGCGCTCCCGCCCGCCGGGGCCGAGGTCGGCCGCGGTGCCGCGGCCCAGGTAGGCGGCCTGCGGCGGGACGGGGCCGGAGGGCGTCGTGAAGCGCAGGCGGCCGTCCGTCACCGGGGCGCGGCCGCCCTGCAGCCACAGCACCTCGGTGCCCTCCCGCTCCCAGGCCGCGGCCAGGTGCCCCGGGTCCAGGCGGGCGACGGCGCCGCGGTCCACCTCCTCGCGCGCCAGCGGCAGCGCCAGGGGCGCCGCCGGGTCGGGGGCCGGTGTGGGGTCGTGGCGGGGCTCGGGGGCGGGCGCGGAGGGGTCCGGGACGGGCATGGCCCCAGGCTATCGAGCCGCTGCCGGTGCGCCCGGCGGCGCCGGACGGCGCGTCGCGCCTAGGCTGGAGGGGTGGATCGTCAGCCCCTACGTCTCGCAGCCCTGGCCGCCGCGGCCGTCCCCGGCCTCGCCCCCGTCTCCGTGGAGGCGAGCCCGGACGACCCCGCGGACTTCTCCACCGCCGTCGTGGTGGACGGGGAGGGCCAGCGCTGGCGCGTGCGCTCCCCCCGCACCCCCGAGGCCGGCATCCGCCTGGAGACGGAGCTGCAGGTCCTGGCGGGCCTGACCCCCGCCGTGCGCGCGGCCCTGCCGTTCCGCACCCCCTCCGTGGCCGGCGCCGTCCGGCTCGAGGGGCTGCGCACCTTCGTCTACCAGGACATGCCGGGCCGCCCGGTCTCCCTGGACGAGCTCGCCGGACTCGGCGAGCCCGCCGTCCAGGACGTGGGCCGCGTGCTGGCCGCCATCCACACCCTCCCGGACGACGTCGTGGACCAGGCCGACCTGCCGTCCTACTCCGCCGAGGAGATCCGTCAGCGGCACCTGCACGCGCTGGATCAGGCCGCCACCTCCGGGCGCGTCCCCCCGCTGCTGCTGCGCCGCTGGGAGGAGGCCATGGAGGAGGAGGCCCTGTGGCGGTTCACCCCCGTGCCCGTGCACGGCGACCTTCACGAGGACAACCTGCTGCTCGAGCGCGGCCGCGTGGTGGGCGTGACCGGCTGGACCGACCTGCACCGGGGCGACCCGGCCGCGGACGTGGCGTGGCTGGCCGCCGCCGAGGACCCCGACCTGGCCGACCGCGTCCTGGACGCCTACGAGTCCCGGCGAGCCGCGGCCGGGGCCGCCGATGACGGCGACACGCACCTGATGCGCCGCGCCGCCCTGCTGGCCGAGTTCGCGCTCGCCCAGTGGCTCGCCCGCGGCCTGGACCGCCATGACGCCGCCATGGTGGCCGAGGCGGAGGCCATGCTGGCCGAGCTCGCGGCGGACGTGCGCGCCGCGGAGGAGGTCCAGGAGCGGCAGGACCGGGAGCAGGCC
>NZ_JANQCJ010000157.1:0-4279 GCF_024723355.1 Micrococcus sp. HG099
GGCGGGGGCCGCGGCGTCCGTGGCAGCGTCGGCGGTCTGCGGGGCCCAGCTCGTGGTGTCCGGACGGTCCTCGGGGAGGACGCGGGCGGTGCGGCCGCGCACGGTGGTGCCGGGGATGGCCAGGCTCAGGTCGTCCGGGGCGGTGGCGCCGGTGCGCTCGGTGGCGGGGAGTGTCTGGGTCATGCGGTGCTCCTGGGGGATGGGGAGACGGGAGGGAGGTCGGGGGCGGCGGGGTGGGCCGCGGCTCAGGGGACGGTGCTCAACGGATAGCGCTCACAGGTCGAGGCTCACGGGGCCGGCGGCGGCGCTGACGCAGGTCTGGACGAGGTCGCCGGGCTCGCCGTGGACCTCGCCGGAGCGCAGGTCGGTGACCTGGCCCGAGCGGAGGGGGGTGAGGCAGGCGTGGCAGATGCCCATGCGGCAGCCGGCCGGCGCGGCGACGCCGGCCTCCTCGGCCACGATCAGCAGCGGCACGTCGCCGGGGGCGTCGGCCTCGGCGTCGGAGTGCTCGAACACCACGCGGCCGCCGGCTCCGGCGACGCCCGGGGCGAAGTCCGCGCGGAAGCGCTCGATGCGCAGCTCCCCGCCGGCCTCGCGCCGCCAGAGGTCCTCGGCGTCGTCGAGGAAGGGGGCGGGGCCGCACGCGTACGCGGCGCGCTCGCGCCAGTCCGGGCACAGGGCCTCGAGCTCCGCGGGGGAGGACAGGTCCAGGCGGCCCTCGTCCGCGGTGTGGCGGTGCACCACGCGCAGGCCGGGGAACTGGTCGGCCAGCTCGGCGAGTTCCTCGCGGAACAGCGCCGTCTCCGGGGTGCGGGAGGAGTGGACCAGCACGACGTCGGCGTCCCGGCGGGCCGGGACGAGCGTGCGGATCATGGACATCACCGGGGTCAGGCCGGAGCCCGCGGTGAGCATGAGGAGCGGTCGCGGCTCCTCCGGCAGCGTGAAGTCGCCCTCGGGGACGTCGAGGAAGAGGACGTCGCCGGGCTTCGTGCGGCGCACGAGCGTGCCGGAGACGAGCCCGATGTCGGACACCGTGATCTCGGGGTCCGCGCCCGCCGGGGCCGAGAGCGAGTAGGAGCGCCACTGGCGGACCCCGTCCACGTCCACGCCGATGCGGGCCCACTGGCCGGCGTCGTGCAGGCGCCAGCCCGGGCCCGGGCGGAAGGCGATGGTCGCGGTGCCCGGGGTCTCGCGTCGCACGGAGGTGACCACGCCGCGCAGCTGCCGCGAGGAGTGCACGGGGTCCAGCAGGCCCAGCACGTCCTGCGGCGTGAGCGGATGCAGCAGCGTCGACGCCAGGCGGGAGAGCAGAGAGGGACCGGCCATGGCTTCAGCGTATGGCTCGGGGAATCACGATTCTTCACCTCGGGCGTACGATCGGCGGAAGAAGTTCATCTCGAGGAGACAACGATACCCGTGACGAGCCCCCGCCCCGAATCCGACTGGCGCCCCCCGTGGCAGGACCTGCCCGCCGACCTGCCCGGCCGCCTGGCCCATGCCCTGCCCGGGATCATGGAGCGCATCATCCAGACCGTGCCGGACCAGATCCCCGCCTACGCGGCGGCCCGGGACGGGCGCTACGGGAAGAACCTCACCCTCGGCGTCACCACCGCGCTCGAGCAGCTGATGAGCCTGCCGGGCACCTCGCGGCCGGCGCTGAGCGCCGAGTCCCGGGAGCCCATGGCCCGCCTCGGCGCCGGCGAGTTCCGCGAGGGACGGTCCATGGACGCCCTGCTCGGGGCCTACCGGACCTCCGCGCGGATCGTGTTCCGCGACCTCTCCGCCGAATGCGCGCGGCTGGGCATGGACATGTCCGTGGTCATCGAGCTCGGCGAGTCCATCTGGGCGTACATCGACGAGCTTTCCGCCGTCAGTGCGCAGGCGTACGCCGAGGCGCAGTCCGCGCAGGCCGGCGTGCGGGAGCTGCACCGGACCGCGCTGGCCGCCGCCCTCGTGCGCGGCGGCGCCGAGGAGAAGGAGGTCGAGCGGCTCGCGGCACTCGCGGACTGGCGCGTGCCGGCGCGGCTGGCCGTGGTGGCCCTGCCTCCCGACGCCGGCCAGGCCGTGCGCGCGCGGCTGGGCCGGGCCGGGCTCGTGGTGGAGCGGGACTCCGAGGTGGTCGCCGTGGTGGAGGCGGACGCGCCCGCCCGACGTCGCCGGCTGCTGCGGATCCTCGCGGGGACGGCCGCGGTGGTGGGTCCGGCCGTCGAGTGGCCGCTGGCCCCGCACTCGTACCGGGTGGCGCGCACCCTCGCGGGGCAGGAGGCCGCCCGTCGGGCTGCGGAGCAGCGGGCCGCGGCCCGGCCGGAGGGCGACGGGTCAGCGGCCGACGGCCCGGGGGCGGAGGAGGCCGTGGGCTTCGAGCCGGTCGGCGGTGCGGACCCGGCCGCGGGCACGCCCATCCTGGCCGAGGAGCACCTGGCCCGCGTGGTGCTGGGGGCCGAGCCTCGCGTCGTCGCCGAGCTGGCCGAGCGGGTGCTCGCCCCGCTCGCCGAGCTGACCGACGCCAAGCGCGCCGTGCTCGAGCAGACCCTGCTGAGCTGGCTCGTGCACTGGGGCCAGCGCGCGCCGATCGCCGCGGAGCTGAGCGTGCACCCGCAGACGGTCGGCTACCGCGTGGCGCGGCTGCGCGAGCTCTTCGGCGACGCCCTCGAGGACCCGGACGCCCGGTTCGACCTCGAGTTGGTCCTCCGGGCGCGGGCCGGGGGCATGGCGGCCTGACCGGCCGACGTCGGTCAGGGGGCCACGGCCCGTGCGCGGCACGGCGGCGGGCGGGTCTGGCCTGCGCCCGGGCGCCCCGGCAGTCTGGGGGATGCGTGGCGCGGCGATCCGCCCGCCGTCCCGACCGACTGAGGAGAGCAGCACCATGACCCATCACGACGACGACCGTTCCGCCCTGGCCGCCGGCGAGACCTACCTGGTCCACATCCTGGAGACCTCCACCCCGCCCGGGAACCCGGAGCACTACCGGATCACCGACGCCGTGGAGGCCCATCACGCCGAGACCGGCTCCTGGGACATCGAGGCCGCCGGCCCGGACGCCGCCCGCGAGCTGCTCGCGCGCCACGGCCGCTGAGCGGGGGCGTCGGCGATGCTGAGGACCGCGCCGACGCCGCTCAGAAGCGCATCGCCATGACGGTGCGCGAGGCCAGTCCCATGGTCTCGCGCGCCTCGGCGGCGCCGGTGAAGTCCTGTTCGGCCTCGCGCAGGCCGATCTTCTCCGCGACGCGGCGGGAGGCCGAGTTCTCCGGATGGATGATCGCCACCAGCTCGTGGTGGCCCAGCGCGTCGCGGGCGTGGTCCCGGCACGCGGCCGCCGCCTCGGTCGCGTAGCCGCGCCCCCAGAGGTCGGCGCGCACGTGGTAACCGACCTCGAGGCGGGGCTCGCCGTTGACCTCCTGCCACGTCAGGCCGCAGTCGCCGACGAAGCCGGGCTCGCCGTCGTCGGAGTGCTCCGGCAGGGTCTCGATGACCCACAGCCCGTGCCCGTCCTGGGCGTACCGGCGGCGGTTGCCGGCGATCCACTCGGCGGCCTGCTCCCGCGTGCGCGGGGCGGGGTAGAAGCGCATGACGGCGGGGTCGCCGAGGAGGGCGGCCATGGCGTCGAGGTCCGCCTCGGTCATCTCGCGGAAGCGCAGGCGCGCGGTGGGGGCGGGGAGCATGGGGACAGGCTAGCGACGGCGCGGACGCTCCCACGAGGAGCCCAGCTCCACGCCGCGCTCCCGCAGGTACGGCTCCGGGTCCACGGGCGTGCCGTCCACACGCAGCTCGAGGTGCAGGTGCACGCCGGTGGCGGTGCCCGTCTGCCCGACGCCGGCCAGCGCGTCCCCGGCGGACACCCGCTGGCCCGCGTTCACCACGGTGGAGTCCGGGGCCGCGTGGAGGTAGCGCCACACGTGGCCGTCGCCGGAGTCGACGGCGAGGAGGTTGCCGCCCGCGTCCCCGCCCGCCTCGACGAAGAGGACCCGCCCGTCCGAGACCGAATGGAAGGGCGTGCCCTCCGGGACGCCGCCGAGGTCCACGCCGGTGTGGTCCGTGAGGGCGTCCGTGTCCGTGCTGGGCGGGGCGCTGCCCTCCCCGAACGGGTTCGGCCGGGGTCCGAAGCGCGAGGTGACGCGGCCGCGGACCGGCTCCGCGAAGCCCTCCGCGGACACGATGGGCGGGGCGGGCGTGGAGGCGGCGGGGCGGCGGGAGCCCTGCTGGCCCGGGACGCCGTCGGGGCCGAGGGCCAGCGCCGCCCACAGGACCGCGCCGATCAGGGCGAACGCGAGCACCGCCG
>NZ_JANQCJ010000158.1:0-4224 GCF_024723355.1 Micrococcus sp. HG099
GAGCACGCCCGGCGGCGGGCCCGCCGGGGCGGGCGCCTCGTCCGTGGTCACGGACGCCTCGGCCACGCCCGGGTCCGCCTCGACGGCGGCGAGCACCGCGTCGGCGTCCTCGGCCGGGGCCACGATCTGCGCGGGCGCGCCGGAGCCGGCGTCGAAGTGCTCGGAGAGCAGCGCCTGGGCCTGGCGCGAGTCGGACTCGCCCAGCAGGACGTCCTCCTGGGCCACGCCGCTGGCCTGCAGCTGCAGGAGCCCCGCGGACATCACGAGGAGCACCGCCAGGGTGGCCAGCCACACGGGGCGGGGGCGGCGGGCGACGGCGGCGCCCACCTTCGTCCACACGCCGTGGTCCTCCTCGAGGCCGGCGATGGGACGGCCAGCGGCGTCCTCGGGCTGGACGAACGCGCGGCCGCGCTCGGCGCGGCGCGCGGCCCGGCGGCGGGCGTTCTCCGGCGACGGGACGGTGGGCCAGAAGGCGGCGCGGCCGGCCAGCTGCAGCAGCGCGGGCAGCAGGGTCAGGGCGGCCAGCCACGCGAAGAGGATGCCCGTGGCGGCGATCGGCCCCAGCGAGCTGTTGGAGTTCAGGTCGGAGACCAGCAGGATCAGCAGGGCGAGGGCCACGGTGGAGGCCGAGGCGGTGATCGCCCCGAACGAGCCGCGCACCGCCGCGAGCAGGGAGGCAGTGACCTCCTCGCGCACGAGCAGCTCCTCGCGGTGGCGGGCCACCAGGAGCAGGCAGTAGTCCGTGGCGGCGCCGATCACGAGGATCGAGAGGATGCCCTGCGCCTGCCCGTTGAGCTGGATCCAGCCGGCCACCGCCATGCCGTAGACGGCCAGGATGGCGGCGCACAGCGCGCCCACGGCGGTGAGCAGCACGAGGATCGGCAGCAGGACGGACCGGTAGACGATCACGAGGATCACGAACACCACCACGAGCGCCACGAGCAGCAGTAGCCCGTCGATGCCTGCGAAGGCCCCGACCAGCTCGGTGGCCAGGCCGGCCGGGCCGCCGAGGTGCCAGTCGGCGTCCGCGGCCACGGTGTCCGCCAGGTCGGCGTCCGCCGCGGCGGGGTCGGCGAGGATCCCCTTGAGGTCCTCGACGACGTCGGCCACCTCGCGCTCGGCCCCGTCGGAGGAGTCCACGAAGGCCAGGAACTGGACGGCCTCGCCGTCCTCGGCGGGGATCGGCCCGGCCACGTCCGTGACGCCGTCCACGCCGCGCAGGGTCTCGGCGAGGCCCCCCAGCGCCGGGAATGCCTGGGCGGGGTCGGACAGGTCGGCCTCGGCCACGATCACGGCGGGCACGGCCTCGCCGCCGCGGAAGGCCGCGGCCTCCTCGCCGGCGCGGGTGGACTCGGCGGAGGCGGGCAGGAACGTGGACTGGTCGTTGGAGGAGACGTCGCCGATCTTGCCGAAGGTCGGCCCGCCCAGGCCCATCACCGCCAACCACACCACGAACAGGGCGGCAGCGAGGCCGAAGCGCAGCCACGCGGAGGGGCGCCGGGCCGTCCGCTCCCCCGTCCGATCGCCCGTCCCCCCGTCCGTGCGTTCGCCGTCGCGGCCGGCGGCGGAGGCGCCGAGGCCCTCCGGGCGCCCGGCCGCGGAGTCCGGGTCGGCGGACCCCGCCGCGCGTCGGGCGTCCGGGGAGCGGAGGGCGGAGAGGTCCGGTGGGGTGCGCATGGGCCCGAGCCTAGGCGATCGTTCGACGGTCGAACAACCTGCCCCTGGCTAGACTCCGCCCATGACCCCGCAGCCCGCCCCCGACCCCGCGGAGCACGTCGCCGTGGTCCACGCGCTGCGCGCGTTCAGCGAGGGGGCGGAGCACGCGGTCGACGACGCCGGCCGCGGCATCGGGCTGCACCGCACCGACCTCAAGGCGCTCGCCCACCTCATGCGGTGCGCGGACGAGGACCGGCCGGTCACCGCCACCGACCTCGGCGCCCACCTGCACCTGACGCGCGCCGCCACCACCGCCGTCGTCGACCGCCTGGTGGCCTCCGGGCACGCCCGCCGGCGCCGCGACGACGTGGACCGCCGCCGCGTGCTCGTGGAGCACACCGACTCTGCCCGGCGCGACGGCGCCGCCGCGTTCCTGCCCCTGTCCCTGCGCATCAGCGGCGCCCTGACGCCGTTCACCGCCGAGGAGCTGCGCGCGGCCCTGCGGGTGATCGAGGCGGCCACCGCGGCCCTGCAGGCGCCGCCGGACGCCCCCGCGGCACCGGTGCCCGGATGAGCGGGCCCGGCCCGGGCCGGCCGGTCCTGATCGGGGTGGACGGCCGCTCCGGCGCGGGCAAGACCGTCCTCGCGGACGCCCTCGCCGCGCGACTCGCCCCGTTCGCCCGAGTGGCCGTGCTGCGGATCGAGTCCATGTACCCCGGCTGGGACGGCCTGGCCGCCGCCGTGGACGAGGGCGGGCCCTACCCCGCGGCGCTGCGGGCCCTCCACGCGGACGGCACGGCCGCCTGGCGCGCGTGGGACTGGCACCGCGGCGCCCCCGGGGAGCCGACGGCGATCGGCCCGGCCGACGTGGTGGTGTGCGAGGGCGTCGGGGCCCTCAGCGCCGCCGCCCGCCCGCTGCTGGACCTGGCGGTGTGGCTCGAGCTCGAGACCCCGGCCCGGCGCTCCCGGGCGCTGGCCCGGGACGGGGAGACGTACGCCCCGCACTGGGAGCGGTGGGCCGCGCACGAGGAGGCCTACCTCGACCGGCACGACCCCCGCGCGGCCGCCGACCTGGTGGTGCGGCTCCCCTCCGCCTGAGCGGCGCCGGCCGGACGGCCGACGCACAGGCCGGTGCGCACGGCGCCGGCGACGCCGCCGTGCGCGTCAGCTGCCCTCGGGGGCGACGAGGTCCAGCAGCCGCCGGACCCACTCCTCGTCCGTGGGCTCGGCGAAGAGCACCCGCATCACCAGCTGGGCGCCCACGGTCTCCGCGAGCATCTCGCGGTCGACGCCGTCGCCCAGGCGCGCCGAGCGGAAGCGGGCGTGCAGCTGCTCACGCACCGGGGCCACGAGCATGCCGTGGATCTGACGGCTCTGGCTGTCCGCGGTGGCGATCGCGGCCACGAGCGACTGGGAGAGATGGGTGGCCCCGCCGCCGTCGATCTCCTCCTGCATCTCCCGCAGCCAGTGGGCGAGGTCCTCGCGCAGGTCGCCGGTGTCCGGGATCACGGGCAGGGGGAGGACGAGGTAGCCGGCGCCGACGGCCTCCACGAGGACGTCCACCTTGGTCTTCCACCAGCGGTAGACGGTCTGCTTGCTCACCCCGGCGCGGGCCGCGATGCCCTCCATGGTGAGCTTGGCGTGCCCGCCCGGGCCCATGAGCTCGGAGGCCGCCCGCAGGATGGCCTCGCGGGACGCCTGACTGCGAGGGCGGCCGCGCCGGCGCGGGGCGACGTCCTCCGTGCCGGGCGGCCCGGCGGGATCGAGGGGGGTGCGACGCGTTTCCATCTGCGAGATCGTACCGGGCACAACAGCCCTGGTGAGACGCCGTTACCGCGCCCTCACGCCGCCAAGACCGGAACGAATCGTTCCGTTTAGATGTAGGATGGGAGCGCGCGCCGCGTGTCGCCGCGCCCCCCACATCCCCATCGCACGGAGACCTCCCCTTCCCATGGCGAAGCTGCTCTACCGGCTCGGCCTCGGCGCCGCACGCCGCCCCCTGACCGTGATCCTCGCCTGGGTGCTCGCCCTGGCCCTCGCCGTGGGCGGATTCCTCGCCTTCGGCGGCACCCTCTCCTCCAACGTCACCATCCCCGGCACCCCCACCGCCCAGGTCACGGACCGCCTCCAGGACGAGTTCCCCGAGGCCTCCCGCGGCATGGGCCAGGTGGTCTTCACCACCGAGGACGGACAGCCCTTCACCGACGCGCAGCGCGACGCCGTGGCCGCCCTCCTCGACGAGGTGGCCGGCCAGGACGCCGTGGACGCGGTGGTGGACCCGTTCGAGGTGCAGGCCCAGCAGGACGACGCCCGCACCGCGCTGGCCGACGGCCGGCAGGAGATCGCCGACGGCGAGCAGGCCCTCGTGGACGGGCGCGAGCAGGTGGACGCCGGCCGCGCCGAGATCGAGGAGGGCCGCGCCCAGGCGGACGCCGGCGAGCAGGAGCTCGCCGACGCCGCCGCGCAGCTCGAGGACGGCCAGGCCCAGCTCGACGCCGCCCGCGCCGACATCGAGGCCCGCGGCCTGGACGCGCTCCCCGCCGAGGCCCTCGCGCCCCTGCGCGAGGC
>NZ_JANQCJ010000159.1:0-4218 GCF_024723355.1 Micrococcus sp. HG099
GACGTCCTCGAGCGCGGCGGCCGTGACGATCACCTGCTCGGCCCGGCCCACGAGCGCGGCCAGGCGGCGCCGACGGGCGGCGTCGAGCTCGGCGAACACGTCGTCGAGGATCAGCACGGGGCGGCCGTCGGGGTCGGGGTCGTCGGCCACGAGGACGTCGTAGGCCGCCAGCCGCAGCGCCAGCGCGAGCGACCACGTCTCCCCGTGCGAGGCGTAGCCCCGCGCCGGCGCCGGGCCGAGGAAGAGCGCGAGCTCGTCCCGGTGCGGGCCCACGAGGGTCAGCGCCCGGGCCTGCTCCTCGTCCCGCTGGGCGACGAGCGCGCGGCGCATGTCCGCGGCCAGCTCGGCCACGGGCGGCACCTCGGCGTGGGTGCCGCGGGCCAGCGGCACGGTGGACTCGTACGCGTAGGTCGCGGCCTTGGAACCGTTGGTCAGGGCCCCGTACATCTCGCGCAGCGGGTGGGCCAGCAGGCGCAGCACGTGCAGGCGGCCGTGCAGCAGCCGCGCGCCGGCGGCGCACAGGTGCTCGTCCCACACCTCGAGGGTGGCCTCCTCCTCGGGGCCCCAGCGGCGGGCCTTCCGGGCGGACTTGAGCAGGGCGTTGCGCTGGCGCAGCACTCGCTCGAAGTCCGCGGCGGCCTCGCCCAGGGCCGGGCGCAGCTGGACCATGAGCTGGTCCAGGAGGCGACGGCGGCCGCCCGGCTCGCCCGTGACCAGGTTCAGGTCCTCGGGGGCGAACACCACGGTGCGCAGGATGCCGAGGCCCTCCTTGGCCCGCACGGGGGCGCCGCGGTTGATGGCAACCCGGTTGGACCGGCCCGGCAGGATCTCCAGCTCGAGGGCCACGGTCCGGGAGCCGCGGTGCACGCGGCCGGCGATCCGGGCGCGGTCCCGGCCGAAGCGCACGAGCTGCGCGTCCGAGCTGACGCGGTGGGACTGGTGCGAGCCGAGGTAGCCGACGGCCTCCACGAGGTTCGTCTTGCCCACCCCGTTGGCCCCGAGCAGGACCGTGGACCCCGGGCCGAGCTCCAGGTCGGCCCAGCGGTAGGACCGGAAGTCCGCGACGGTCAGGTGGGACAGGTGCACGGGTGCCTCCGGCCCGGCGGATCAGGCGATGCGCACCGGCATCACGAGGTAGCGGTAGTCGGAGACGACGCCGTCCTCCTGGTTCACGCCGGTGAGCAGGGCGGGCTTGGGCGCGGAGGTGAACGCGAAGCGCACCTGCGGCTGGTCCACCACGGCCAGGCCCTCGGAGAGGTAGGACGGGTTGAACGCCACGGTGATGTCCTCGCCCTCGAGGGTGCAGGGCACGGACTCGTTGGCGGAGGCGTCGTCGCCGGTGCCGGCGTCCAGGGTGACCTGGCCGTCGGTGAACACCATGCGCAGCGCGGTGTTGCGCTCCGCCACGAGGGCGACGCGGCGGGAGGCCTCCACGAGGGCGGCGGTGTCCACCACGGCCTGGATGGGGCTGGTCTCCGGGAACAGCGAGCGGATCTTGGGGTACTCGCCGTCCACCAGCACGGAGGTGGTGCGGCGGCCGCCGGAGGAGAAGCCCACGAGGTCGGTGCCCTCGCCGAGCAGGATCTCCAGGTCGCCGCCGGCGCCGAGGGACTTGGCCACCTCGGTGAGGGTGCGGGCCTTGACCAGCAGCGAGGTGGAGATCGAGGGGTCCGCGGGGGTCCAGCGGATCTCCTTCATGGCCAGCCGGTAGCGGTCCGTGGCCAGGAACGTCATGGTGTCGCCCTCGATCTCCACCTTCACGGCGGTGAGGATCGGCAGGGTGTCGTCCTTCGAAGCGGCGACGGTCACCTGCGCCACGGCGTGCGCGAAGGCGGCGCCGTCCACGGTGCCGGCGGGGGCCGGCAGCTGCGGCAGGGCCGGGTAGTCGCCCACGGGCATGGTGGCCAGGGCGAAGCGGGAGGAGCGGCAGGTGACGACGACCTTGCCGCCGTCGAGCTCCACGGTCACCTGGGCGTGCGGCAGGGCGCGGACGATGTCGTTGAGCAGGCGGCCGGAGACGAGCACCTGGCCGTCGGTCTCCACGTCCGCCTCGATCTCCAGGCGCGCGGAGGTCTCGTAGTCGAAGCTCGCGATGGAGACGACGCCGGCCTCGGCCGTGATCAGCAGGCCCGAGAGCACCGGCACGGGCGGGCGCGGGGACAGGGAGCGGGCGGCCCAGGAGACGGCGTCGGTGAGGATGTCGCGTTCGACGGTGAACTTCACGAGCTGCACTGCCTCTCAGGCGGGGGACGGCGGGGGGTCTGCGGGCCCCGGCTCAGCGGCGACGCGCGGGCCTCAGCATAGGCGGTCCGCGAGGACGGTGTCAGGTCGAAGGCGAATGACAACGGTGTGATTCCGCGGATCCGAACGGGCGCGGGCGCAGCCTGCGCCGTGGGGCTCGTCGGGCCGGTGTGCGGGGCGGAGATGATGTTGCTTGTCGGATTCTCTCAAGGGGGATCAGTAGTGGTGATAGCAGGTGTGGATCCTGTGGAGAACGTCCATCCTCGGCGAGATCATGCGGATCCGGCTGGGGGAACGCTGTGGACGTCGCTCCGTCGAGGGTGTGCACGGCGTGTGGAGACCGCCCTCGGCCCCGCCCCCCGATCTGCACAGGCCGGCCTGGAGTCGTCCACGCCCATCCCCGGATCCACCCCCCGGTTGTCCACATCTATGTCCACAGTCCCCATCCACACCCTGCGAAGTCCGCGGAATCATGCGGTTTTCGACTGTGGACGGCTGTGGACATCTGTGGATCGTCGAGTCACATCCGTGTGATTCACCAGGGTGTGCGCCGCCGTCGTCCCCAGGGGTGTGGACCCGCCCTCATCCGCCTGATTCCGTCGTCCACAGGTCGCCACGTTGTCCACAGGAGGGCGCCTTCTCCACAGGGTTGTCCACAGCGGTGGACAATGTGGAGGAACACTCGAGTCCCGGTCGAAGGTTCGAACCGGGACTCGGAGGGGTGGTCAGGCGCCGCGCTGCTTGCGCTTGATCTCGTTGGTGAGCTCGGTCACCTGGTTGTAGATGGTCCGGCGCTCGGCCATCAGCTCGCGGATCTTGCGGTCCGCGTGGATCACGGTGGTGTGGTCGCGCCCGCCCAGGACCTGGCCGATCTTCGGCAGGGACATCTCCGTGAGCTCGCGCAGCAGGTACATGGCGATCTGCCGCGCCGTCACGAGCGTGCGGGTGCGGGACTTGCTCGTGAGCTCCTCGAGGGTGAGGTTGAAGTACTCCCCCGTCGCGTGGAGGATCAGCTCCGGCGTGATCTCGTGCGCCGTCTCGTCCGTGATCAGGTCCTTGAGCACGTGCTCGGCCAGCTCGATGTCCACGGCCTGGCGGTTCAGCGAGGCGAACGCGGTGACGCGGATCAGGGCGCCCTCGAGCTCCCGGATGTTCGTGGAGATGCGCGAGGCGATGTACTCCAGCGCCTCCGGCGGGGCCACGAGCCCCTCGGCCTCGGCCTTCTTGCGAAGGATCGCGATGCGGGTCTCGAGGTCCGGCGGCTGGATGTCCGTGATCAGCCCCCACTCGAAGCGGGAGCGCAGGCGGTCCTCGAACCCGGAGAGCTGCTTGGGCGGCAGGTCCGAGGTGATGACCACCTGCTTGTTGTTGTTGTAGAGCGTGTTGAAGGTGTGGAAGAACTCCTCGACCGTCGCCTCCTTGTCCGCCAGGAACTGGATGTCGTCGATCAGCAGGATGTCCACGTTGCGGTAGAGCTGCTTGAACGAGGCGCCCTCGTCGTGGCGGATGGAGTTGATGAAGTCGTTGGTGAACTCCTCCGAGTTCACATAGCGCACCCGCAGGCCCGGGTAGAGGCGGCGCGCGTAGTGGCCGATCGCGTGCAGCAGGTGGGTCTTGCCCAGCCCGGACTCGCCGTAGATGAACAGCGGGTTGTAGGCCTTCGCCGGCGCCTCGGCCACCGCGTTGGCGGCGGCGTGGGCGAAGCGGTTGGACGAGCCGATCACGAAGGTCTCGAAGTGGTACCGGTCGTTGAGGCGGCTGGTCTCCGCGGAGGTCGACGGCGGCGCGGGGGTCGGCTTGCCGGCCTGGGCCCCGGCGGCCTCCGGGGGCACGACGTCGGCCGGCGGCTCGGTGCGGAAGCCCGGCAGCTCCTCGGCGACGGCGCGGCGGGAGGGCTCGCCCGTGCCGGCGGACTGCTCCGGGCCCGGGGCCGCGGGCGCGGCCGGGGCGACGGGCTCGCCGGCGAGGGCGGAGCGG
>NZ_JANQCJ010000015.1:0-29060 GCF_024723355.1 Micrococcus sp. HG099
GTCATCGGGAGCCGCCCGCCTCGGCCGCCTCCGCCTCGTCCGCGGGGCCGCCCCCCACGGCCGCCTCGCCCGCCGGCACGCGCGGCTCGGCGGCCGTGTCCGGGGCATCGGCCTCGTCACCCAGGGCGGCGGCGCCGTGCTCGGCGGCGGAGAGCACCTCGTCGTCGCCGAGGATGTCCTCCTTCCAGCCCTCGGGCTGGACGTCCACGAAGCCCACGGGCAGGATGCCGAGGTCCTCGAGCTGGTTGGACAGCGAGGCGCCGTCCGGGCCGTAGCACCACGGGATGCCCGGGGTGGACCGGCGGGTGTCCTCCGCGCGGCCGCCGGCGAGGAGCGCCTCGGAGGGGGTGAGCTGGCGGATCACGATCGCCGCGACCCGGTCCGGGTGACGCTGCGCGAAGTCGGCGTAGATCTCGGGGTCGTGCTGGCCGTCGTCGCCCACGAGGATCCACTTGATGTCCGGGAACTGCTCGGCGAGCCGCTCGAGCTGGGTCTTCTTGTGCTCCTGGCCGGAGCGGAACCAGCGGTCCTTGGTGGGGCCCCAGCTGGTCAGCAGCAGCGCGCCCAGCGGGTAGAGGTTGCGCCCGAGGAAGCGGGTGAGGGTCTGGGCCACGTTCCACGCGCCGGTGGAGAGGTAGAGCACGGGGGCCTTGGGCTCGAGCTCGGCGACCCGGCGCAGCAGCACCGCCATGCCCGGGGTGGGCGTGCGGGCGTGCTCGTCGATCACGAAGGAGTTCCAGGCCGCCAGCAGGGGGCGCGGCAGGGAGGTGACCACCACGGTGTCGTCGATGTCCGAGACGAGGCCGATGCGCGCGTCGGGATGGCAGATGTAGAGGTCCATGGTGACGTGCTCGTCGTCGCCCACGTGCAGGGTGGCGGTCCGCCAGCCGGGCTCCATCTCCACGTCCAGGACGGCGTCCACCACGCCCATGCGGTCCGTGCGGACCGTGGTGCGGGTGCCGCCCACCTCGACCTCGACCTCGGCGTAGGCCATGGGCGGGGCCACGAAGTTGCGCCAGCCGCGCACCCCGTCCGCGACCACCTTGGAGATGCGGCGGCCGTTGAGGAACTCCTCGTCCGGGGCGATCACCACGCGGGAGAGGATCCGCACCCAGCTGGTGCTGCCGTAGCCGGTGAACGCCATGATGGTGGGCACGTGGCCGGCGCGCAGGGCGCGGGAGCGGTGCCACCGGTTCCACCCCTCCTGCAGGTGCGTGGCGACGTTCTCCACGGGGGTGGGGTCCCCCGGGGCGGCCAGGCGCGTGCGGCGCGGGGAGACGGGGGCGGCGTCGGATGCTGCGGACATGACCCCCAGTATCCCGCACGCCCCGCCGTCAGCGGACCTGCGGGACCAGCTCGGCGAGGCGGTCCAGCATGCGGCCCACCTTGCCGTTGGCGAGGGCGGCGCCGATGTGCCCCTCGGAGAACCGCTCGCCGCGCAGCACGTAGGTGAACAGGGTGCCGAGGTCGGCGAGGGAGGCGGCGTCGATCCCGGCGTCGCTGACGCGGTCCACGTGGCGCAGGTAGTCGACGTCGACGCCGGCCAGCTCCTGGGCGGCGGCGAGACCGGGCAGCACGCGCGCGTCGTAGTCGGGCCAGCCGGCGCCGGTCACCGCGACGGGCGCCTCGGGGGTGGCGTAGCCCTCCGCGAGGAGGGTGCGCAGGGCCCGGACGGCGGCCACGCGCTGCGGGGTGGGCGCCTGGGGGCCGGTGAGGGTGGCGTCGTCGTCGGGGGTCGGGAGGGGGTGCTCGGTCATGGCGGCTCCTCTGCTCGGGGGGGGCGGCTCCATTGTCTCGCGTGTGGTCCGACGTGTCCGGACCCCCGCCTAGGCTCGGGGCATGAGCGCGACCGTCCCCTCCCCCGCGGCCCTGCGCCGCATCGCCCTCGACGCCGCCGGTGCCGTGTGCGCGGACCTCGCAGCCGCCTTCCGCTCCCCCGCCGCCACCGGGCCCGAGGCCAAGACCACGCACCACGACCTCGTCACGGTCCACGACCGACGCACCGAGGCCCGGCTCGTCGCCGCGCTCACGACGGCGGTCCCCGGCTCCGGCGTGCTCGGCGAGGAGCTCGGGGCGCAGGCCGGCACCGGCGAGGCCGCCCGGCTGACCTGGATCGTGGACCCCATCGACGGCACCTCCAACTTCGCGCACGGCTTCGCGATGTTCTCGGTGTCCCTGGCCGCCGAGGTCGACGGCGAGGTGGTGGCCGGCGTCGTGCTGGACCCCGTGGGCGGGCTGGCGTTCTCCGCCGACGCGGACGGCGCCTACCTCACCCGCGGCGACGGGCCGGAGCGCCCGCTGGCCGAGGTCGCCCGGCCGGTGCCGGCCGGCGGCGAGCGCGCCCAGAACCTCGTGACCTCCTATCCGGCGGGCGAGGCGATCGCGCGCGAGGGCGAGGACGCGCTGCGCCGCTTCGGGCGGCTCGTGACCGCCCACGCGACCGTGCGCCGCACCGTCTCCGGCGCCCTCGAGCTCGCCCACACGGCGGCGGGCTGGGCCGACGCCGCGCTGTACGTGGACACCAAGCCCTGGGACGTCGCGGCGGGGCAGCTGATCCTGCGCCGCGCCGGGGGCAGGTGGCTCACGCCGGACCCGGCGGCGCCGTCGTCGGGCCGGCTCGTCGACGACGGCCCGCGCGCCCACACGTGCCCGTTCGCGCTCGCCGTCGCCCCGGGCCGCGAGGCGCCGACGACGGCGGCGGTGCTGGGCGACATCGTCGCCTCGCGGGCGGCCGACCATGTCTAGAGTGGGTGTGAGCCCGATCTCAGCGCCGCGCCCGACGGCGCCCGTCCCGGCACGCCAGGAGGCCCCGATGACCCCGCAGCACCACGACACCACCGACGCCCCGTCGATGCAGCGCCCCGACCCCGTCGCGGAGCCCGGAGACCACCTGATGTTCGAGCACCCGGACGGTGAGGCCGTCCTGGTGCTGGACGAGGACCAGGTCTGGCGACTGCTGCGCCGCGTGCGCCACGCTCGCCTCGGGCTGGCCGTGGACGGGCGGCCGGACATCGTGCCGGTGAACGTGCGGGCCCACGACGGCGCCGTCTACTTCCGCACCGCGCCCGGCTCGAAGCTCGCCGAGCTCACGGTGAATCCGCGCGTCGTGGTGCAGGCCGACGGGATCCTGGCCGACCAGGCCTGGTCCGTGCTCGTGCACGGCACCGCGCGCCGCCTGGACACGGAGGCGGAGATCGCGGAGGCCGAGTCCCTCGGCATCGAGCCGTGGGTGCCGACGCTGAAGGACTTCTACGTCCGTGTGGACGTCCAGCGCGTGTCCGGCCGCCACTTCGTGTTCGGCCCGCACCCCGAGCGCAACGAGTCCCAGACCGACTGACCCGGTGACCGGGCCGGGGAGGCTCAGGGCCGCGCCGGGGGCTGACCGCCCCCGCCGCCCGCCGGGGGCTGCCCGCCGCCGGGCCCGCCCATCCCGCCCTGCTCCTGCTCGGTGGTGGTGTCGATCGGGACGTCGATGGTGATGGCGAAGCCCTTCTCCACAGAGCCCGTGATCTGCGGCAGCTGCGTCTCGTAGCCGTCGGAGAAGACGTTGTCCGTCTCGAGGCTGACCTGGGCGAAGTTCGCCGTCGACCCGCCGTAGGCCGAGGTGGCGTAGACCTGCGCGGACTGCTCTGCGGGCATGGCGATCTGTGAGGTGAGGACGTTGTTCGTCGCGTCCGTGATGGACGCCTTGTCCGGGAACACCTCGAAATGCAGGTGGGGCCACCGGCCGGCGTAGCAGCCGGGCCACACCGTGGTGAAGGTGACCGTGCCGTCGTCGCCCACCACCTGGACGCCGCGCAGGTAGGTCTCCTCCGTGACGCCGTCCGAGTACATCGAGTAGCGGCCCTGCGCGTCGGCGTGCCAGAGGTACACGGCGGCGCCGGTCATGGCGGCGTCGCCGTTGGCCATGTCGATCACGTTCATCGTCACCGTCAGCGGGACGCCCTCGGCGACGGTGCCCGTGTCGATGCTCGTGGTCAGGTCGGAGCGCTCGATGCCGGACGCGTCGAGCACGTCCGGGCCGTTGGAGCCGTCGCCCGGGTACGGGCCTGCGGTCTCGGTGACCATCTCGGTCAGGGTGGCGGACGGCGAGGCACTCGCCGCCGACGAGGAGGCGGCGGCGGGTGACGAGGAGCCGGCGCTCGCCGACGTCGAGCTGGAGGAGGACGAGGCGCCCTCCTGAACGCCGCACGCGGCGAGGACGAAGGCCCCCGCCCCCGCGCCGAAGATGCCCAGTGCGTTGCGGCGGGAGACGAGCGTGCCGACGTCGAATGCGGCGCCCTGGTCCTCGACGTCCTCGGCCGGGCGGTGGAAGGCCCGGCCCTCGAAGGTGGGCGTGACGGCGGGGGCCTCGCCGCCCTCGGTGGCCTGGGGGAAGGGACGGCGGGAGCGGGGCGGGGTCCAGGGAGCCATGGAGTTCCTCTCGTGGGGTGCCCGCCGGGTGGCGGGCCGCGTCGAGAGGCCAGCATGGCAACGGATGCAGGACGTTTCCGTGAGATCGGCGGGATGGTTCCAGGACGTCTTCTGGGAGGTGCCTGGCACCGGCGGTACCCAAGTCCTCCCCGACGCCGTCGACATGGAGGGCCATGTCCCTGGTGACCGGGGCGGTCCACGCGTGACCCCGGCCCGGCTCCCTTGACGCCCGAGTCCGGCTTCTTCGCCGCGGAGACAGCTCCGCGGCCGTGGTCCACCTCGTCACCGCATTGCGCACGCACCGCCCGCAGCTCGAGTTCCCGCAGGTGCACGCCAACCCCACCCCGGGCGGCCCTGCGGCACCGCGCTCGTGGCACGAGTGTTGAACGTCGGGCCGCCGGGGCGGGGCAGGACTACGAGCCGCTCGAGGCCGCCGACCCCCGCTGAGCCGCGCCGGGCCGCCTCAGACCTCCGGGGCCTCCCCCAGGTGGCTCGGCGCCCACATCGCCAGGCGGGTCTGCACCACGACGACGTTCGGCCCGTCCGCCTGGAACGCGCGCTCGAGCGCGCCGCGCACGTCCTCCACTCCCACCGTCTCGGCGGGCACGCCAAAGGAGGCGGCGAGGGCCTGGAAATCCGGCCGGTCGAGCTCGGTGGCCGTGGCCTTGCCGAACGCGCCCTCCATGTATTCGCGCAGGATGCCGTACCCGCCGTCGTCGATGATCAGCCACGTCACCGCCGCGTCGTGCTGCCTCGCGGCCGCGAGCTCGGCGATCGAGTACATGGCCGAGCCGTCGCCGGCCACGGCGAGCACGCGCCCGTCGATCCCGGTGCGGCCCTGGTGGGCCAGGCCCACCGCGCCGCCGAACGCCGCCGGGAAGCCGTAGCCGAGGCCGCCGGCGCCCTGCGCCGAGTGGAACTCGCCCTCGCGGGCGTCCCAGCAGTTCCAGCCCCAGTACGCGGCGATGGTCATGTCCCAGTAGGTCTGCATGTCCGCGGGCACGGCCGCGCGGATGTCCGCCAGGAGGCGGCGCTCCACCGCGAGGTCCTGGGCGTCGAGGCGGGCGGCGACCCGCCCCATCGTCTCGGCGACCACCTCGGCCGGGGTGCGGCCGTGCCAGACGGGCGCGTCCCCGGCCACCGGGCCGGACTCCCGCAGGGCCGCGGCGAGGTCCGCGAGCGCCTGGCCGGCGTCGGCGCGGACGCCGAGGGTGGGGTGGTTGGTCTCCAGCACGCGCGGCTCCGCGTCCACCTGGATGAGACGGCCGCGCGGCTCGAGGGTGAAGTAGTTGGAGGTGACCTCGCCGAGGGAGGAGCCCACCACGAGCAGCACCTCGGCGTCCTCGAGCAGGTCGGTGACGAGCCGGTCCTCCACCCAGCCGCCGAGGGAGAGCGGGTGCTCCCAGGGAAAGGCGGTGTTGCCGCCGGGCGAGCAGACCACGGGGGCCTGCAGCAGCTCCGCGACCTCCTTCAGGCTGGCCAGGGCGGCGCGGCCGGAGCGGCGCACGCCGCCGCCGGCCACGATCGCCACCCGCTGGGCGTCGCGCAGCCAGCGCACGGACTCGTCCACGAGCTCGGCGCGCGGCGGGTGGTCGTAGGGCACGGCGAGCGCGTCCTCCACCGGGGGCACCAGGACCTCGCCGAGCAGCACGTCCTGCGGGATCTCCACCCACACCGGGCCCTGCGGCACGGTGACGGCCTCCGCCCAGGCGTCCTGGATGGCCGAGGGGATGCCCGAGGCGTGGTGCACCGTGAACTGGGCCTTGGTGACGTTGCGGGCCGAGGCCTTCTGGTCATCCAGCTGGTGGAGCATGCCCTTGCGGCGGGCGCCGAGACCGGAGAGCGGGATCTGGGAGGCCACCACGACCAGGGGCACGCCGGTGGCGTAGGCCTCCTGCAGGCCGGCCAGCGACGTGAGGGCGCCGGGGCCGGTGGAGAGGAACAGCACCCCGACCTCGCCGGTCGCCCGGGCGTACCCGTCCGCGGCGAAGGCGGCATTGTTCTCCACGCGGTTCGAGACGAACTCCAGCGGGGAGCGGGACAGGGCATCGAAGAGACCCAGGGCGTGCTGGCCCGGGATGCCGAAGACCGTCCGTGCGCCCAGGGCATGGAGCGTCTCCACGGCCAAGTCGCCGCCGTTGCGCCGCGGGGCCGCCGTCGTCGCCTGCTCCGCGCTCATCGGCCCTGCTCCTCTCCGGCAGCTGCGCGGGAGGCGCGGCGGTCGGCCATCAGGGTGATCAGGTCGTAGGCCACGTGGGAGGCGGCGACGCCGGTCAGCTCGGCGTGGTCGTAGGCCGGGGCGACCTCCACCAGGTCGGCGCCCACGATGTCCAGGCCGCGCAGCCCGCGCAGGATCTCGAGCAGCTCGCGGCTCGTGATGCCGCCGGCCTCGGGGGTGCCGGTGCCCGGCGCGTGCGCGGGGTCGAGGACGTCGATGTCCACGGAGATGTAGAGCGGCCGGTCCCCGATGCGCTGACGCAGCTGGTCCACGATCTCGTCCACACCCTTGCGGAACACGTCCGAGGAGGTGACGATGCCGAATCCCATGCGGTGATCGTCGTCAAGGTCCTTCTTGCCGTAGAGCGGGCCGCGGGTGCCCACATGCGAGATGGCCTCGGTGTCCAGGATCCCCTCCTCCACGGCGCGGCGGAACGGCGTGCCGTGGGTGTACTCGGCGCCGAAGTAGGTGTCCCACGTGTCCAGGTGGGCGTCGAAGTGCAGCAGGGCCACAGGCTCGCCGGCGCGGGCCGACGCGGCCCGCAGCAGCGGCAGCGCGATGGTGTGGTCGCCGCCGATGGTCATGAGCGAGGCGCCGTCCTCGGTCAGGTCCATCGCGTCCTGCTGGATCGCCTCGATGGCCTCGCCGATGTTGAACGGGTTCACCGCCATGTCCCCGGCGTCCACCACCTGGGCCTGCGCGAAGGGCGAGGTGTCCGTGGCGGGGTTGTAGGGGCGCAGCAGCCGCGAGGACTGACGCACGTGGCCCGACCCGAAGCGTGCACCGGGGCGGTAAGAGACGCCGGCGTCGAACGGCACGCCGACCACCTTGATCTCCGGGGCGACGCCGGCGGCCGCCGCCTCGTCCAGGCGCGGCAGCAAGGCGTAGGTGGGGGCGCCGCCGTAGCGGGGCACGAGGGCGGAGTTCACGGGGCCGAGGCGGCCGTTGTCCTCGACGCGGGGGATCTCGAGCATCTGGATGTCCTCTCTGGGCGGTTCGATTCGGTCTGGTCGGTCTGGTCTGGTCTGTCCGGTGCGGGCGTGCCGCACGGTTCATGCGTGGCCCACGAGGGTCCACAGCACGACGGCGGGGCGGTCGTCCGGATTGGCCCACGAGTGAGGCTCGCGCCCGGGGAGGGTGACGGTGTCCCCCTCCTCCAACAGGTGCACGGCCTCGGTGGTCCGCAGCTCGAGGCGGCCGGTGACCACGTGCACCGCCTCCACGCGGCAGTCCACGGTGTACAGCTCCGCCTCCCCACGGCCGTGCGGCGCGATGTCCGCGCGCAGGATCTGCAGGTCGCGACTGCCGCGCGGGGTGATGAGGCGCTCGCGGATGCCCTCGCCGCCGAGGCTGATCGCGGGGGCGTCGGCGAGGCGCACGACCGTCACCTCGGGCGCGTCCAGGACGTCGCCCGGGCTCGCGCCGAGCACCTGGCACAGGGTCACGAGCGTGCTCACGGACGGGCTCGTCAGGTCCCGCTCGAGGCGGGAGAGGAAGCCCTTGCTGACGCCGGCCGCCTCGGCCAGCTGGGCCACGGTGAGCCGCCGCGCCTCGCGCAGCGCGCGCAGTCGGCGGCCGATCAGCGCCTGTCCCGGCGCGGTCTCGAGCGGGAGGGCCTTCATCGCGTTCCTTCCTCGCGTCCGGCGACGTCGCGGTGTCACCCTGGACGACATGTTGCCTGACATGCAACAGGTGTTTACCGTAGACCCCGATCGTGTGATCGGCAACACGCCGGCCGCGCCCCGCCCACCCACAGCGCCCCCGCATCCCCGGCGCTCTGGATCTCCTCGCCCTGAAGGACCACCCGTGACCCTCAACCTGACCATCGTCGCCGTCTACCTGGTCGGCATGCTCGCCTTCGGCTGGTGGGGCAAGACCCGCGCCGCCAGCTCAGAGGACTACCTCGTGGCGGGCCGTCGCCTCGGGCCGGTGCTGTTCACCGGCACCATGGCCGCCGTGGTGCTCGGCGGCGCCGCCACCGTGGGCGGCGTCGGCCTGGGGTACGAGTTCGGGCTCTCCGGCGCGTGGCTCGTGGCCGCCATCGGCGTCGGCGTGCTCATCCTGTCGGTGGCGTTCGCCCCGATCCTGGCCCGCCTGAAGATCTACACCGTCTCGCAGATGCTGCGCCTGCGGTACGGCCGCGGCGGGGCCTCCCACGCCTCCTCCTTCGTGATGCTCGCCTACACGCTCATGCTCGCCGCCACCTCCACCGGTGCCTACGCGTCGATCTTCGTAGTGCTCTTCGGCTGGGACCGCTGGCTGTCCGTCCTGGTGGGCGGCGGCATCGTGCTGGCCTACTCCGTGCTCGGCGGCATGTGGTCCATCACCCTGGCCGACATGGCCCAGTTCCTCATCATGACCATCGGCCTGTTCGCCCTCATGCTCCCCCTCTCCCTGGCCAACGCCGGCGGCTGGAGCGCCATGCAGGAGCGCCTGGGCGCCGAGTTCTTCAGCTGGGACGGGATCGGCGTGCAGTCGATCGTCACCTACTTCGTGGTCTACACCCTCGGCCTGCTGATCGGCCAGGACGTCTGGCAGCGCGTCTTCACGGCCCGCTCCCCGCGCGTGGCCCAGATCGGCGGCGCCACCGCGGGGCTGTACTGCATCGCCTACGGCGTCGCCGGTGCCGTGATCGGCATGGCCGCCCGCACGGTGACCGCGGACATCGCAACCCCGGACGACGTCTTCGCATGGGTCGCCCAGAACCTGCTGCCCGTCGGCGTCGGTGGCGTGGCCCTGGCGGCCGCCGTCGCGGCCATGATGTCCACCGCCTCGGGGGCGATCATCGCGGCCTCGACCGTGATGCGCACCGACATCCTCCCGATCCTCCGCGGCGAGGCCGCCGCCTCCGAGGACGGCGCCACCACCGAGGACGAGGCTCCGGAGACCGCGGCGGAGCTCGCCTCGAACCGCGGCTGGGTGCTGCTGCTCGGCGCCGTCGTGCTGGGGCTGGCGATCGTCGTCCCGGACGTGGTGGCGGCCCTGACCATCGCGTACGACATCCTCGTGGGCGGCCTGTTCGTCGCGATCGTCGGCGGCCTCGTGTGGAAGCGGGGCACCGGGACGGCGGCCCTGTGGTCCATGGTGGTCGGGACGGTGGGCACCCTCGGCACCATGGGCTGGCTCGAGATGAACGCGGCCGAGCCCTTCGAGGGCGTCTTCGCGAACGAGCCGATCTACGTCGGCCTGGCCGCCTCCGCCGTCGTGTACGTCCTCCTCAGCCTGGTGACCCGGCCCACCGACCCCGCGGTCCTCGAGGCCTGGCGGGTGCGCGCCCGCCACGGCGTCGACGCCGCGGCCCGAGAGCGTCTCTGACCAGGAATTCCGGGGCCTGCGGTCCTCCGACGCCCGCACGATGGTCAGGCCAGGCGATGCGGTGGCGGGCGATCCTTCCTCTGGCTCCTCCCGGCCCCTGGTGTTGCCGAACAGCGCAGGCCGGGGGCGTCCCCGCGGGGCCGTTCCGGCTTCCGCCTCACCCGGGCCTCGCTGGAGACAGAAAGGCAACAGTTCCCATGACCACCAAGAACCGCGCCGTGGCATTCCACGGCATCAAGGACGTGCGAGTCGACGAGCTGGACTGCCCCAAGCTGGAGATGCCTGACGGCTCCGCCGCCCCGCACGGCGTCATCCTCAAGATCGTCGCGACCAACATCTGCGGCAGCGACCTGCACATCTACCGCGGCTCCTTCCCCGTGCCCGAGGGCATGGTGCTGGGTCACGAGATGACCGGCCAGGTGCTGGAGGTCGGCAGCGACGTCCAGTTCCTCAAGGAGGGCGACCTCGTCTCCGTGCCGTTCAACGTGGCCTGCGGCCGCTGCCGCAACTGCCGTGCCGGCCGTACCGAGGTGTGTGAGACCGCCAACCCGGAGCAGGCGTGCGCCGCCTACGGCTTCAATCTGGGCGACTTCCAGGGCGGACAGGCCGAGTACCTGTTCGTGCCGTACGCCGACTTCCAGCTGCTGCGCTTCCGGGACCAGGAGCAGGCGATGGAGAAGATCCTGGATCTGGCCGTGCTCTCGGACATCCTCCCCACGGCGTTCCACGGTCTCATGGCGGCCGGCGCCAAGCCCGGCTCCACCGTCTACATCGCCGGTGCCGGCCCCGTGGGCCGGTGCGCCGCGGCCGCCGCTCGACTGCTGGGCGCCTCGTGCATCATCGTGGGCGACCAGGACGCCTCGCGTCTCGAGCTGGTGCGCAAGCACGGCTGCGAGACCATCGACCTCTCCGTCACGGAGAACCTGCAGGACGCCGTGAACGACATCCTCGGCGAGCCGATGGTGGACTGCGCGGTGGACTACGGCGGCTCCGAGGCCCACGGCCTGGGCTCCGAGTCCGACGAGATGCAGCCGATCGCCGCCGTGAACCAGGTCCTGGACATCACCCGTCCGGGCGGTGCCACGGGCATCATCGGCATCTACGGGCCGGACCCGATCGCGGAGACGAAGGCCGAGCAGGAGGGCACCTTTCCGGTGGACTTCGGCAAGGCCTGGATCAAGTCGCCCCACATCATCGGCGGACAGGCGCCCATCATGCGCTACAACCGCCAGCTGATGATGTCGATCCTGTGGGATCGGATGCCGTACCTGACGGAGATGGTCAACCCGCGCGTGATCAGCCTGGACGAGGCACCCCAGGCCTACGCGGAGTTCGACCAGGGCTCCGTGGACAAGTTCATCATCGACCCCCACGGCATGATCGCCCGCTGAGCGGTCCGCCTCCGGAGGCACGACGGCGCCCCTCACCTGCCCGCGCAGGTGAGGGGCGCCGTCGTCGTCCGCGGATCAGGCCGAGTGCAGCAGCGTGGCGGTGATCCCGAGGGCCGCCAAGCCCACCACCAGCGCGACCATGCCGGCCACCGACGCCAGGGCCGGCCGTGCCCGCTCCCCGGCGATCCCGCGCGACTGCGCCACGTAGCGCCGGCGCTGGGTGGCCAGCACAGCTGCCCCGCCGACGGCCGCCACCACCGCAGGCCCGAACGCCCACGCGCCGACGGCCGGCCACCACCTCAGGAACATGAGGCTGAGGACGCCCAGCGCCAGGACGGTGCGGCCCCAGCTCATCACGGTGCGCTCGGGCTGCAGCCCGGGGTCGTGGTGCAGGCGCATCGCCTCAGCCCCACGGCAGGACGACGGCGAGCATCAGCACCACGACGGCGAGGACGACACCCCCCGCCAGGACCGGGACGATCAGTGGCAGCGGCAGCGGACGGCCGCGGCGCATCGCGCGCTCCACCCGGAGCCATCGCGCACCCGCGCCCAGGGCGAGCAGCGCCGCCAGGACGAGCAGCACCGTACTCAGCGCCACCCGAACCGGTGGCGCGAAGAGGGCGCCGGTGAACGCCTCCACCGCGACCCCGCCGGCCAGCAGCGCCAGCGCCGTCCGGACCCAGGCCAGGAACGTACGCTCGTTGGCGAGCGTGAACCGAGGGTCCGGTTCGTCCCCACCCGCCAGGAGGCGGTGCTGCCAGGCCGGCCGGCCGCCTTCGTACGCGGTGGCCTCGGGGCCTTCGGGGGTCTCCGCTGCGTCCATGCGGCCATGGTAGCGGCGGCGTAGACTGGCCGGTCGAGCGCGCCCAGCCGCCGCGGCCCGCGACGGCGGCGCCGCATCCCCATCCCGCCCGTCCGATGGAGCCCCATGAGTCCCGCCCATGCCGCCACCCCCGCGGCACTCCCCGAACCCACCCGTGAACAGGTCCGACGCTGGCGCCGCTACCTCGCCGACGAGATCGCCGAGGGTCAGATCTACCGCGACATCGCCGCCCGCAAGGACGGCGTGGAGCGCGACATCCTTCTGGGCCTCGCCGAGGCCGAGCGTCGGCACGAGCAGCACTGGCGGGCCCTCTTGGGCGAGCACGCCGAGAACCCGCCGCGCCCCTCCGTCCACCGCATCCTGCTGCGCTGGCTCGCGCTGATCTTCGGCTCCGTGTTCGTGCTGGCCCTGGCCCAGCGCGCCGAGTCGGACACCCCCTACGCGGAGGACCAGGACGCCCCCGAGGGCATGGTGGCGGATGAGGCCATCCACGAGGAGGTCGTGCGCGGCCTGGCCGCCCGGGGCCGCGAGCAGCTGGCCGGCAACTTCCGCGCCGCCGTCTTCGGCATGAACGACGGGCTGGTCTCCAACCTGGCGCTCGTGATGGGCATCGGCGCGACGGGCGTGGCGTCGTCCGTGGTGCTGTTCACCGGCGTGGCCGGGCTGCTGGCGGGCGCACTGTCCATGGCGGCCGGCGAGTACGTCTCGGTGCGGTCCCAGCGGGAGCTGCTGGAGGCCTCCTCCCCCACCCAGGTCACCCTCGAGGCGGCCCAGCACCTGGACCTGGACCACAATGAGCTCAAGCTCGTCTACCTGGCCCGCGGCATGACGCCCGAGGACGCCGAGCACCGTGCGCTCGAGCGCCTCGGCTATCTCACGTGCGACTGCAACCCACAGTTCTCCGCCCGTCCCGACGGCTCCCAGGGGCCGGTGGACCACTCGGGCTCCTTCGCGGAGATCGGCTCGGCGTGGAGCGCGTCCCTGTCCAGCTTCGCGTTCTTCGCCTCCGGCGCGCTCATCCCGATCCTGCCGTACATCTTCGGCATGTCCGGGCTGTGGGCCCTGGGCCTGGCGGCGGCGATGGTGGGCGTGGCCCTGCTCTTCACCGGCGGTGTGGTCGGGCTGCTGTCCGGCTCCTCACCGCTGGCTCGGGGCCTGCGCCAGCTCGCGATCGGCTACGGCGCCGCTGCCGTGACGTACGTGCTCGGCCTGCTCTTCGGCGCGAACCTGGGCTGACCGACGCTCCTCCCCGCACAGCACACGGCCCCTGCCCCTCAGGACGAGGGACAGGGGCCGTGGTGCATCCGCCTGCCGGTGCGGGGCGCCGGCTTCGGCGCTCCTCACCGCTGGATCAGGCCAGGCCCTTCATGATCTCGCGCATGAGCTCGGCGGTCTCGGACGGGGTCTTGCCGACCTTCACGCCCGCGGCCTCGAGGGCCTCCTTCTTGGCCTGCGCGGTGCCGGCGGAGCCGGAGACGATGGCGCCGGCGTGGCCCATGGTCTTGCCCTCCGGGGCGGTGAAGCCGGCCACGTAGCCGACGACCGGCTTGGTGACGTTGGCCTTGATGAACTCGGCCGCACGCTCCTCGGCGTCGCCGCCGATCTCACCGATCATCACGATGGCCTGGGTGTCCGGGTCGGCCTCGAACGCCTCGAGGGCGTCGATGTGGGTGGTGCCGATGACCGGGTCGCCGCCGATGCCGATGGCGGTGGAGAAGCCGAAGTCCTTCAGCTCGTACATCATCTGGTAGGTCAGGGTGCCCGACTTGGACACGAGGCCGATCGGGCCGGAGCCGGTGATCGTGGCCGGGGTGATGCCGGCCAGGGCCTCGCCCGGGGTGATGATGCCGGGGCAGTTCGGGCCGATGATGCGGGTCTTCGGCTTGCCGTCCTCGCCGGTCTTCGACTGGGACAGGGCGAAGAACGTCGCGGAGTCCTGCACCGGGATGCCCTCGGTGATGACCACGAGCAGCGGGATCTCGGCCTCGATGGCCTCGATCGCGGCGTCCTTGGCGAAGGCCGGCGGCACGAAGGCGACGGACACGTCCGCACCGGTCTTCTCCATGGCCTCCGTGACGGAGCCGAAGACCGGCAGCTCGACGGCGTTGCCGTCCTTGTCCTCGTGGGACACGGTGGTGCCGGCCTTGCGGGCGTTGACGCCGCCCACGATGTTCGTGCCGGCCTTGAGCATCAGGCGGGTGTGCTTGGTGCCCTCGCCGCCGGTGATGCCCTGGACGATGACCTTGGAGTCCTTGTTCAGGTAGATCGACATAGCTGTTTCCTCAGTCTTTCCGAACGGTCAGTTCGCGGAGTGGGCGAGCTCGGCGGCCTTGTCGGCGCCCTCGTCCATGGTGGCGGCCAGGGTGACGAGCGGGTGGTTCGCCTCCTGCAGGATGCGGCGGCCCTCCTCCACGGCGTTGCCGTCCAGGCGCACGACCAGCGGCTTGGTGGCGGCGTCGCCCAGGATCTCGAGGGCCTTGACGATGCCGTTGGCGACGGCGTCGCACGCGGTGATGCCGCCGAAGACGTTCACGAACACGGACTTGACCTGCTCGTCGCCCAGGATGACGTCGAGGCCGTTGGCCATGACCTCGGCGTTGGCGCCGCCGCCGATGTCCAGGAAGTTGGCGGGCTTCACGCCGCCGTGCTGCTCGCCGGCGTACGCGACGACGTCGAGGGTGGACATCACGAGGCCGGCGCCGTTGCCGATCACGCCGACCTGGCCGTCCAGCTTCACGTAGTTGAGGTCGTTGGCCTTGGCCTTGGCCTCCAGCGGGTCCTCGGTGCGCTCGTCGACGAGGGCGGCGTGGCCCTCCTGGCGGAACTCCGCGTTGTCGTCGAGGGAGACCTTGCCGTCCAGGGCGAGGATCTTGCCGTCGCCGGTCTTCACCAGCGGGTTCACCTCGACGAGGGTGGCGTCCTCCTTCTCGAAGACGACCCAGAGCTTCTGGATGACGTCGGCGACGTCGGCGCGCAGCTCCTCGGGGAAGCCCGCCTCGGCGACGATCTTCTGGGCGGTCTCGGCGTCGATGCCGGTCAGCGCGGAGACGGGCACCTTGGCGAGGGCCTCGGGGCGTTCCTCGGCGAGCTGCTCGATCTCCATGCCGCCCTCGACCGAGCACATGGCCAGGTAGGTGCGGTTGGCGCGGTCCAGCAGCACGGAGAAGTAGTACTCCTCGGCGATGTCGGCGCCCTGGGCGATCATGACCTGGTGCACGGTGTGGCCCTTGATGTCCATCCCCAGGATGGCCTTGGCATGCTCGTACGCCTCGTCGGCGGTCTTGGCGACCTTGACGCCGCCGGCCTTGCCGCGGCCGCCGACCTTCACCTGCGCCTTGACGACGGTCACGCCGCCGATCTTCTCAGCGGCCGCCTTGGCCTCTTCCGGGGTCTGCGCAACGATGCCGGCCAGCACGGGAACGCCGTGCGCCTCGAACAGATCGCGCGCCTGGTACTCATACAGGTCCACGGTGGTGAGTCCTTCTACGTCGAAGACAGGGACAGCCGGGGCGGTGGGGGACCACCGACGCGGCGGGAGGCGCGGGTGCGCGGCCGACCGCGCGTGGCGCGCGCGGGCCTGACGTCACAGACGCCTCCACGGCCACTCTAGTCGAGAGGATCGCGCCGCCCGCAGGCCTGCGCGGCGCATGACGCCCGGAGTGACGCGCCTCTCAGTCCTCGACCTTCGTCAGGGGCGCGTAGCGCAGCAGCAGCCGCTTCTGGGCGCCGGAGTCCTCGAAGGTCACGGTGGCCACGGTCTTGTCCCCCGCCCCGGCGACGGCGTCCACCCGGCCCTGCCCGAAGGTCGCGTGGGAGACGCGGTCCCCGGGGCTCAGGGCCACGATCTCCTTCTGCGGCTGGACCCGGCTGGGCGCCCGCCCGCGCACCACGGCGGAGGGCACGGTGAGGTCCGTCGGCTCGTCGCCGCGCGTCAGGCGCTGCGGGCGCGCGCCGCCGTCGTCGTCCCGGGACCGCCAGGCGGGCCGCCCGCCGCCGGAGCCGAACCGGCCCGTGTAGCGGGACGTGCCGGCGCCGGTGAGGCTGAGCGAGCCGGCCGAGCGCACGGCGCCCTCGCGCTCCCAGTCGATGAGCGCCTCAGGGATCTCCCCGAGGAACTGGCTGGGCGGGTTGAACTGGTGCTGGCCCCACAGCGAGCGCGCCTCGGCGCGCGTGAGGAACAGGCGACGGCGCGCTCGGGTGAGGCCCACGTAGGCCAGCCGGCGCTCCTCGGCGAGCTCCTTCTCGTCCGTCATGGACCGCGCGTGCGGGAACACGCCGTGCTCCATGCCGGTCAGGAACACCACGGGGAACTCCAGGCCCTTGGCCGTGTGCAGGGTCATCAGCGTGACCTGGCCCTGGGCCTCGGCGAGGCTCTCCCCCTCCACGTCCGGCGCGGTGGGCAGCTGGTCCGCGTCCGCCACGAGGGCGACCTGCTCCAGGAAGTCGGAGAGCGTGCCGTCCGGCGTGGTCTTCTCGAAGGAGCGCACCACGGCCACGAGCTCGCCGAGGTTGTCCGCGCGGGACTCGTCCTGCAGGTCCTCGGACTCGCGCAGGGCGGCGAGCATGCCGGACTGCTCCAGGACGGCCTCGAGCACGGTGGCCGGGCCTGCGCTCTCGGCGACCTGGGCGAGGTCGTCCATCATCTGCACGAACCCGTTGACGGCCTTGAGCGAGCGGGTCGCCATGCCAGGGGCGTGCTCCGCGTCCCGCAGGGCGGCCGAGAACGTGGTCCGGTTCCGCTCGGCCCACGCGGCCACGGCGCCCTCGGCCCGGTCCCCGATGCCGCGCTTGGGCTCGTTGAGGATGCGGCGCACGTTGACGTCGTCGTCCGGGTTCACGATCACGCGCAGGTACGCGAGCGCGTCCTTGATCTCCTTGCGGTCGTAGAACCGGGTGCCGCCGATCACGCGGTAGGGGATGCCGCGCGTGACCAGCCGCTCCTCGAGGGCGCGGGACTGCGCGTTGGTCCGGTAGAACACGGCGACGTCGGCCGGCCGGATCCCGTCCTCGTCCTGCAGGCGGTCGATGGTGGAGGCGATCCACTCGGCCTCGGCGGACTCGTTCTCGGCGGCGTAGCCCACGATCGCGGCGCCGGCGCCCTCGGCCGTCCACAGGTCCTTCTTGCGGCGGTCCGGGTTGTTCGAGATGACCGCGTTGGCCGCGTCCAGGATGGTCTGCGTGGAGCGGTAGTTCTGCTCGAGCTTGATGGTCACGGCGTCCGTGAAGTCCTGCTCGAACTCCACGATGTTGCGGATGTCCGCGCCACGGAAGGCGTAGATGGACTGGTCCGAGTCGCCCACCACGGTGAGCTCGCCGCCGGGGGTGTCCACCCCCTCGGGCTCGCCGGCGGGACCCGCGAGGAGGCGGATCAGGCGGTACTGGGCGTGGTTGGTGTCCTGGTACTCGTCCACGAGGACGTGGCGGAACCGGCGGCGGTAGTTGTCCAGCACGCGCGGGAACGCCTCGAACATGTGGACGGTCATGCCGATCAGGTCGTCGAAGTCCAGGGCGTTGGCCTGGCGCAGGCGCGCGGTGTAGTCCCGGTAGACGGCGGCGACGGCGCGGCCCCACGGGTCCCCCTCGGCCACGGTGAAGGCGTAGTCGTCCGCCTCCACGAGCTCGTTCTTCAGGGAGCTGATGCGGTTCAGGAGCGCCTTGGGGGCGAACCGCTTGGGGTCCAGCTCGTGGAGCTTGGCGATGGTGGTGACCAGGCGCAGGCTGTCCGCCGAGTCGTAGATGGTGAAGGTGGACTTCAGCCCGATGTTCGCGGCCTCGTTGCGCAGCAGGCGCACCGCCGAGGAGTGGAACGTGGAGATCCACATGCGCTGCGCCGTCGGGCCGATCAGCCCGGACACGCGCTCGCGCATCTCCGCCGCCGCCTTGTTGGTGAAGGTGATGGCGAGGATCTCGTGCGGGCGCGCGCGACCGGTGGCCAGCAGCCACGCGATCCGGTGCGTGAGCACGCGCGTCTTGCCCGAGCCCGCGCCGGCCACGATCAGCAGCGGGGCGCCCGTGTGGGTGACGGCGGCGGACTGCTGCGGGTTCAGCCCCGCCACGAGCGAGTCCGGGGTGTGCGCCGGCGCCGCGTCCCGGCCCCAGGACTCCGGGTCGCCGCCCCACGCCTCCGGGTCCGCGGCCGCGCGGGTGACGGCCGTGGGCACGAGGCCCGGCAGGGCGGTCTCCGGATCCGCGTCGCGGCGGGTCCGGGCGGGGGTCAGGGGGGCGCGTCCGAGCGCGGAGAAGAGGTCAGCCATGGCGGATCCAGTCTAGGCGGGGGCCCGGACGGGACAGCGGTGCGGGGCCGTGGCCCGGCCCTGCTCGACCCCGCCCCCGGACGGCAGACCGGTCCGGGTCTGGGAAGATGGTCCGCGGAGGTGCCCCCGTTGTCCCAGAAGCCCCGCAAGTCCCGGCCGTCCCGCGCGTCGCAGTCCGGCGCGCGCTCCGGCTCGTCCGCCGCGCGCGCCGCCGGCGGCGCCGAGCGCGCCCGCCCCACCCTGCGGGACGTGAACGTCCGCGAGGACCTCGCCGCCGCCGGGCGCCAGGAGGGCAGCCCCGCCATCCCGGTGAGCGCGCTGATCGTCACCACGCTGCTCGTGGGCGCCTACCTGCACCTGCTGGTGCTCCAGCAGATGACGCAACTCACCGGCGGCCTGGCCATGCCCGACTCGATGCTCTTCTACGGACAGGACCACGTCCGCGCGCTCTCCGCGGTCATGGACGACGCCGCGCGCGGCCAGCTCAACTGGGTGCACAAGACGGCCGGCGTGATCTTCCCGATCGCCGTGGCGCTCACCCTCGCGGCCGTGGGCGCGTGGCGGCTGCGGCCGGCCGCCGCCAAGTGGGGCGCCCTCGGCGTCGGCGTGCTGTTCGCGGTGGTGGACATCGCGGAGAACATCGCGATCGAGCAGGCCATCGCCGCCGGCGGCCCGGGCACCGGCCTCGCCGCCGCCCTGACGCTCGCCCGCTGGGTCCTGCTGGCGCTGATCGCGCTGGCGATCGTGGTGATGCTGTGGGCCGGGCGCCGCCGTCGCGAGCCGGCCGCCCGGCGTCGCTGAGCGCCTCCGCTAGACTCGCTCACCGGACCGGCGGGCACCCCGCCCGGTCCGCGCCCCAGTAGCTCAGTTGGATAGAGCGACCCTCTCCTAAAGGGTAGGCCGTCGGTTCGATTCCGGCCTGGGGCACCCGGGTGGCCGGTCCGGCCGCCGCCTCATTCCGCGTCGGCGAACTGCGTGGTGTACAGCTCCGCGTAGCGCCCGCCCGCGGCCAGCAGCTCCGCGTGGCCGCCGCGCTCCACGATCCGCCCCGCCTCCACCACGAGGATCTCGTCCGCGCTGCGCACGGTGGACAGGCGGTGGGCGATCACGATCGCCGTCCGCCCCGTCAGCGCCTCCCCCAGCGCCTCCTGGATGGCGCGCTCGTTCGTGGAGTCCAGGGCCGCCGTCGCCTCGTCGAGGACCACGACGCGCGGGGCGGCCAGCAGCAGCCGCGCGATGGTCATGCGCTGGCGCTCGCCGCCGGAGAGGCGGTAGCCGCGCTCGCCCACCACGGTGTCCAGCCGGTCCGGGAGCGCCTCGATCACGGGGCGCAGGCGGGCCCGCTCGACGGCGTCCCACAGCTGCTCCTCCGTGGCGTCCGGGCGGGCCAGCAGCAGGTTGCCCCGCACCGTGTCGTGGAACAGGTGCCCGTCCTGGGTCACCATGCCCACGGCCTCCTGCAGGTCCGCGAAGGACAGGTCGCGCACGTCCACGCCGCCGAGCTCCACGGCGCCGGAGCTGACGTCGTGCAGGCGCGTGACGAGCGAGGCGATCGTGGACTTGCCGGCGCCCGAGGACCCCACGAGCGCCACGGTTGACCCGGCCGGCACGGCCACGTCGATCCCGTGGAGGACCTCCTCGCCGCCGCGGGTGTCCAGCACGGCCACCTCCTCGAGCGAGGCCAGGGACACCTCCTGGGCGGTGGGGTAGGAGAAGCGCACGTCCCGCAGGCGCACGGACAGCGGCCCGGCGGGCAGTGCCGCGGGGCGGGCCGGCTCGGTGATGAGCGGCTGCAGGTCCAGTACCTCGAACACGCGCTCGAAGCTGACGAGCGCGCTCATGATCTCCACACGGGCGTTGGCCAGGGCGGTCAGCGGGGCGTAGAGCCGGGTGAGCAGCAGGGCGAGGGTGACGACGTCGCCGGCGTCGAGAGTGCCGGCGATCGCCTGGAGCCCGCCCACGCCGTAGACGGCCGCGAGCGCGAGCGCCGAGACGAGCGTGAGCAGCGTGGTGAACACGGCCTGGCGCACGGAGATGTCCACGCCCGTGGCGCGGACCCGGTCCGCGCGGCGGGCGAACTCGGCGGACTCGGCGGCGGGGCGGCCGAAGAGCTTGATGAGGGTGGCGCCGGGGGCGGAGAACCGCTCCGTCATCTGGTCGCCCATGGCGGCGTTGTGCCCGGCCCGCTCGCGGGAGAGCCCCGCCAGCTTCGAGCCGACCGCCCGAGCGGGGATGAGGAACAGGGGCAGCAGCAGGAGGGAGAGCACGGTGACCTGCCAGCTGGTCGCCACCATCACGCCCAGGGTCAGCGCCACGGACACCACGTTCGCCACCACGCCGGAGAGGGTGCGGGAGATCGCGGACTGCGCGCCGATCACGTCGTTGTTCAGGCGGGAGACGAGGGCGCCGGTGCGCGTGCGCTGGAAGAAGGCCACCGGCATGCGCTGCACGTGGTCGAACACGGCGGTGCGCAGGTCGAAGATGACCCGCTCCCCCAGCCCGGAGGAGAGCCACTTCGTGAACACGGACAGGGCCGCGTCCAGCACGGCCACGAGCGCGATCAGCAGGGCCAGGCGCACCACGAGGCCGCCGTCGTCGCCGCCGGTGATCGCGTTGACCACGTCTCCGGCGAGCACGGGCGAGGCCACGCCGAGCACGGCGCCCACGATCGAGGTGAGGACGAACACGATGAGCCGGGCGCGGTAGCGGTCCGCGAAGGCGATCGTGCGCCGCACGGTGCCCTTCGCCAGGGGCTGCGTCGTCCCGTTCTGCCCGTGCGTCATCCGCATCATGGACACCCGTGCCGCCGACTCCATGCTCATGGTGGCCCTCCGCCCTCTCGATCGTCAACGAGTCTAGGAACGCGCGGGCGCGCGCGAGGGCGATTCCGCTCCGGGCGTCAGCGCGCGGATCCCTGCGCCCCCGCGCACCACGGGGGCGCCGGGGCTCACGGGACCACGGGGGGCCAGGACCCCGGGGGTTCAGGCCGCCAGGCGCAGGTAGTCCCGCCACGCCTCGGCGGGGCGCTCGAGCTCACGGATGCGCCACTGGGCGCCGCGGGGCCGCACGGGCTCCACGCGCAGGCGCCAGCCCATCGACTCCAGCGAGCGGTCCGCCTTGACCGCGTTGCAGCGCAGGCAGCAGGCCACGAGGTTCTCCCACGAGTTCTCGCCGCCGCGGGAGCGGGGTCGGACGTGGTCCACGGTGGTGGCGTGGGCGCCGCAGTACGCGCAGCGGTGGGCGTCGCGGCGCAGCACGCCCTTGCGGGAGACGGGGGCGGCGTCCGTGTGGGGGACGCGGATGTACTGGTGCAGCAGGATCACGAGCGGCCGGCCCCACGCGCGGGTGGGGCTGCGCATCGGGTCGCCGGCGTCCTCGAGCACGCTGGCCTTGCCGGTGGCCACGAGCAGCAGCGCCCGGCGGTCGGAGACCACCGAGAGGGGTTCGTAGCCGGCGTTCAGGACGAGTGTGCGCATCGGGGGGACCTAGCGGGGCGAGGGGTCACGGGGCGTCGTGCTCCCCACGCTAGGGGGCCGGGCGCGGCCGCTCGGCGTGTCGCCGTCGCGCCCTCCGGGGGTTCACCCGTCCGTCACCGCGTCCTCACGCGCCCGTCACCGGCGACGACGGCGGCCCGCCGCGGGCCTCGCGCGCACCGGTCCGGCGCCGGTCGGCCCGGGGTGCGCACGCTCAGGCGTCGAGGCGCTCGACCCACACGTGGGCGGCCGTCTCGACGGCCAGTTCCAAGGCGCCGGCCTCCGGCGCGCCGTCGCCGGCCTCGCCCTCGACGCGGACGTAGCCGGGGTCGAGGGCGGCCTGCGCGGTGACCGTCCGGCCGGGGGTCACGCCGGCGGCGGCCAGCTGGGCCAGCAGCTCAGGGTCGGTCTGGACGCCCTCCGCCAGCCCGCGCACGCGGAAGCGGCCGGGCGTGTCCGCCTCCTCGGAGAGCCGGGTGCCGGCCAGGCCCATGCTGCGACTCCAGTCCTCCGCGGAGGCCTGCTCCGGGCGGGGCGGGATGGGGGTGCCGTAGGGGGTCTCCGTGGGGTTCTCCAGGAGCGCGAGCAGGCGGCGCTCCACCTGGTCGCTCATCACGTGCTCCCAGCGGCACGCCTCCTCATGGACGAGCTCCCACTCCAGGCCGATCACGTCCGCGAGCAGGCGCTCGGCGAGGCGGTGCTTGCGCAGCACGGCCACGGCCAGCTCGCGGCCGGTGACGGTGAGCTGCAGGCGGCGGTCCGCGCCCACGTGCACGAGCCCGTCCCGCTCCATGCGGCCCACGGTCTGGGAGACGGTGGGGCCGGAGTGCTCCAGGCGCTCCACGATGCGCGCGCGCAGGGGCGGGATGCCCTCCTCCTCGAGCTCGAGGATGGTGCGCAGGTACATCTCGGTGGTGTCGATCAGATCCGTCATGGCGCGTCCTCTTCCCTCGGGCCTCTCGTCCCGGGCCATCTTAGCCAGCGCCGAGTCACGTTCGCGGGGGGCGTCCGGGCACGCGGGAGAATGGGGGCGACCCCGACCCCGAAGCCCCAGGAGCATGCCATGGCCTCCCCCGCCGAGATCACCCTCCCCCAGGACCTGCTGCCCGCCGACGGCCGCTTCGGCGCCGGCCCCTCCAAGGTCCGCCCCGAGCAGCTGCAGGCCCTGCAGGACGCCGCCGGGCTGCTGGGCACGTCCCACCGCCAGAAGCCGGTGAAGGACCTGGTCGCGAGCGTGCGCGCCGGCGTCGCCGAGCTGTTCTCCGCCCCCGAGGGCTACGAGGTGATCCTCGGCGTCGGCGGCTCCACCGCCTTCTGGGACGCGGCCGCGTTCGGCCTGGTCCGCGAGCGCGCCCAGCACCTGAGCTTCGGCGAGTTCGGCTCCAAGTTCGCCAAGGCCACGGACAAGGCCCCCTTCCTCGGCGCCTCGGACATCCGCACCGCTGAGCCGGGCTCCCGCCCCGAGCCGGAGGCCGTGGCCGGCGTCGACGTGTACGCCTGGCCCCACAACGAGACCTCCACAGGCGTTATGGCCCCGGTGGCGCGTCCCGAGGGGATCGACGAGGACGCGCTCGTGGTGATCGACGCGACCTCCGCCGCCGGCGGCCTGGACGTGGACGTCTCGCAGGCAGACGTCTACTACTTCGCCCCGCAGAAGAACTTCGCCTCCGACGGCGGCCTGTGGCTGGCCCTGTTCTCCCCGCGCGCCCTCGCGCGGGTCGCGGAGATCAAGGAGTCCGGCCGCTGGATCCCGGACTTCCTGGACCTGTCCACCGCCGTGGACAACTCGCTCAAGGACCAGACCTACAACACCCCGGCCCTGGCCACCCTGGTGATGCTCGACGCCCAGCTGCGCTGGATGAACGGGCAGGGCGGCCTGGCGGCGATGGCCGCGCGCACCGCGGACTCCTCGTCGCGGGTGTACGCGTGGGCCGAGGCGTCCTCCTACGCGACCCCGTACGTGGCGCGCCCCGAGGACCGCTCCGGGGTGATCTGCACCGTGGACTTCAGCGACGACGTCGACGCCGCGGCCGTGGCGAAGGCGCTGCGGGCCAACGGGGTGGTGGACGTGGAGCCCTACCGCAAGCTCGGCCGCAACCAGCTGCGCATCGCCACGTTCGCGGCCATCGACCCGGAGGACGTCTCGGCGCTGCTGCGCTGCATCGACCACGTGGTCGAGCAGCTGGGCTGACCCGTCCCCGGACGGCCGAAGGCGGCGCGGGGCGTCAGCCCTTCCCGTCGTCCTCCGGCGCGGGCTGGCCGGCGGCGGCGGCGGGCACGCGGCCCTCGGCCACGGCCCGCAGGCGCTCGCGCTCCTCCTCGCTCACGCGCTCGGCGTAGGGCACCCACGGCGGGGCCACGAGTGCGCCCTCGCCGGCCACCAGGCCGGTCTCGCACACCGTCACGAGGCGCGAGCGCGGCGCCCGGGCGATCGTGGCGTACCAGAGCCAGCCGGCGTAGCCGGGCAGCCGGGACTCGAAGCGGTGGGTGACCAGGCGGTCGTCGTCCACGAGCACGTCCACGTGCTCGCCCACCTCCTCCGGCGCGGCCAGCCCGGCCAGGCCCGCGCGGGCCTCGTCCACGGCGGCGGCGAGCAGGTCGTCGCGGCGCGGCGCGCGACGGCGCGCGGGCGGGGCCTTCACGACGGCCTCCTCGGCGGCGGGCGCCGGCTGCTCCTGCTCGACGGGCGTGGCGTCCTCACGGTCGGTCATGGCTCAGGCCTCCAGGTCGTCGGCGACGCGGCGCAGCACCTGCGCCATCTTCTTCGCCTGGCCGCTCTGGGGGTACTGGCCGCGGCGCAGGCCGTTCGAGGTCTGGTCCAGCCACCGGATGAGGTCCTCCATGAGGACCGCCATCTCCGCCGGCCGGGGCCGGTGGTTGCGGACCGAGGAGGGGGCGGCGTCGAGCACGCGCAGGGACAGCGCCTGCTTGCCGCGGCGGCCCTCGGCCACCCCGAACTCGACGCGGGCGCCCCCGCGCAGCTCGGTCACGCCGGCGGGCAGGGCGGAGGAGGGCACGTGGACCTCCTCGCCCTCGTCGGTCTGGGCGAAGCCGAAGCCCTTGGCTGAGTCGTAGAACTTGATGCGTCCGGTGGGCATGTGCGGCACCTGCTCCTCGTCGTCGGTGTCCCCCGCATCGCGCCGGCGCCCTGGGCTGCCGTGCGCTCGTCTCGGGTCGGCGGGGTCCGGCGCCGGCGCGGCGGTGCGCCGCGGCATCGGTGCGGTCCAGCCTGGCCGTGCGCCCGGAGGTGACGGCGGAGGACGTGGTCGTCAATGACCTCCCAGGATAGCCCGACTAGAGTGGCCGGCATGTCGCAGACCACCGCCCGCCCCGCCCCCTCGCCCTCCGCCCCCGCCGCCGACCGGCGCGGCGGCCGCGGCGTCGTCCTGGTGCTCGGGGTGGCGGTCACCGCGGTGTCCTTCGTGGCGTTGCTGGGCCTGCTCGCGGCGTACTTCTTCTCCTGGCCCGCGGTCCCCGCCCTGTACGCGCTGGCCATGTTCGGGCTGCCGGTGGGCTTCTCGCTGATGCTGCTGCACGTGGTGCTGGGCGCCGTGGGCCGCTCGCGCCTCTGACGGATCGCCCCGGGCGGGCGGGCTCCGCGCGAGACAGCCCGTCCAGCGGGGTGTCAGCGACCTCCCAGGTTCGCCGGGTTGACTGGCCCCATGCAGTCTCAGAACCCCGAAGCACGCCTCCTCGTGGTGGACGACGAGCCCAACATCCGCGAGCTGCTCTCCACGTCCCTGCGCTACGCCGGCTTCGAGGTCACGGCCGCCGCCAACGGCCGGGAGGCCCTGGACGCCGCCGAGGAGTTCCAGCCGGACCTCGCCGTCCTGGACGTGATGCTCCCGGACATGGACGGGTTCACCGTCACCCGCCGCCTGCGCGCCGCGGGCCGCCACTTCCCCGTGGTGTTCCTGACGGCCCGGGACGGCACCGAGGACAAGATCACGGGCCTGACCGTGGGCGGGGACGACTACGTCACCAAGCCGTTCTCCCTGGACGAGGTGGTCGCCCGCATCCGCGCGGTGCTGCGCCGCACCGCCTCCCTGGACGACGACGCGGCGGTGCTGCGGGTGGGCGACCTCGAGCTCGACGACGACGCGCACGAGGTGCGCCGCGGCGGCGAGGTCGTGGAGCTCTCCCCCACGGAGTTCAAGCTCCTGCGCTACCTGATGATGAACCCCAACCGCGTGCTGTCCAAGGCCCAGATCCTCGACCACGTGTGGGAGTACGACTTCAACGGGGACGCCTCGATCGTGGAGTCCTACATCTCGTACCTGCGCCGCAAGATCGACGTGGGCGGCCGCGAGAAGATGATCCACACCAAGCGCGGCGTCGGCTACATGCTCCGCGCCGCGGACAAGCGCTGACGTGGGCGGGCGGCTCGACGCCGCGGCGGCCCGCGCCCGCCACCCGCGCGCCTGGCTGAGCTCCGCGTGGCGGGGCCAGTCCCTGCGCACCAAGCTGGTCATGATGATCACGGTGCTCATGCTGGCCCTGGTCGCCGTGACCGCGATCGCCACCGCCGCCCTGTTCCGCCAGGAGGCGGTCCGCCAGCTGGACGAGGACATGGCCGCCAACCGGGACACGGTCTCGATGTACCTGGCCAACGTCGCCCAGACGGGCGAGTACTACATGCCGCAGCTGCCCATCCTGCGCTACTACGGCGTCGTCTGGGACAACGACGGCGACCGCGTGGTCCAGACGCCCGTGGTGCCGGGCTCGGACGAGCCCGACCTGCCCTCGATCACCCCGGAGCGGGCGCTCGAGATCGGCTCGGCCTCCTTCGAGGTGGCGGGCACGCAGGACGAGTCCAGCCGGTGGCGCGTGCAGCTGTACGGGCTGAGCAGCGGCGACGGCACCATGGCGGTGGCCCTGCCCCTGGAGGGCGTGCGCTCCTCCGTGGAGCGCGTGACCTCGCTCGTGGTCACCATCGGCCTGCTCGGGACGGCGGGCACCGTGATCGTGGCCAACCTGGCGGTCCAGCGCGCGTTCCGCGCCCTGAACCGCGTGGAGCGCACCGCCGCCAAGATCGCGGCGGGCGACCTGACCCAGCGCGTGGAGAGCGCCGCCCCGGACACCGAGGTCGGCCGGCTCTCCCGCTCGCTCAACGCGATGCTCGCACACATCGAGTCCGCCTTCCGGGACAAGGAGGTCTCGGAGGACAAGATGCGGCGCTTCGTGCAGGATGCCTCCCACGAGCTGCGCACCCCGCTGGTGACGATCCGCGGCTTCTCCGAGCTCTACCGCCACGGCGGGCTGCGCGAGGAGGAGGACGTCGCCGCGGCCATGCAGCGCATCGAGTCCGAGGCCACCCGCATGACCCGCCTCGTGGAGGACCTGCTCACGCTGGCTCGCCTGGACGAGCAGCGCCCCCTCGAGCTGGCCCCCGTGGACCTGCTGATCCTGGCGATGGACTCCATGATGGACGCCTCCGTCAACGCCCCGGACCGCAAGGTCACGCTCGTGGGGCTCGACGGCGGCCGGGCCGGCTCCGCGCCGATCGTGGGCGACGAGAACCGGATGCGCCAGGTGGTGGTCAACCTCATGGCCAACGCGCTGCGCTACACCCCGGCCGGCACCCCGATCGAGATCGCCGTGGGCACCGTGGACCCCCTGGGCGGACCCGGGGCCGCGGGCGACGGCGAGGGCCGCACCTCCGTGATCGAGATCCGCGACCACGGGCTGGGCGTGTCCGAGGAGGACGCGGCCCGCATCTTCGAGCGGTTCTACCGGGCGGACACCTCCCGGCACCGCGAGACCGGCGGCACCGGCCTGGGCCTGGCGATCGTCGCGGCGATCGTGGCCCAGCACGGCGGCTCCGTGCGGCTGCTGGAGACCGAGGGCGGCGGCGCCACGTTCTCCGTGCACCTGCCGTGGGCCCCGTTCGAGGACGACGATGACCTCGAGGACGAGGACGACGCCGGCCCCGGGACGGAGTCGGAGGACGCCGCCGAGGCGTCCCACACCGGCCCCCTCGGCCTGGTCGCGCCCTCGGGGGCGGGGGCCAGCGTCGTGGACGCGGCCCGGCGCAGCCGCCTGCTGCGCGCCGGCGAGCGATTCCGGCGGGCCTCGGCCGAGCGCCGCCGTCGGGCCGGGACTCCTGCACAGGCCCCCGCCGAGGGCGCTGCATCCCCAGGCGAGGAGGAGCCCGGCCCCGCCGCACCCGACCGTCCCTAGCGTGGTGCCCGGCGGCGCCCGCCGCCACCAGCATCGAAGCAGAGGGGACAGGCACATGAGCATCGTGCAGATCGACGTCGAGGACCTGCGGGCCAAGAGCGGGGCCGTGGAGGGCTCCATCGGACGCCTCCAGGCCGAAGTGGGCGCCATGGAGGCGCACCTGCGCCAGCTGCAGGACACGTGGCGCGGCCAGGCGGCCGCCAACTTCCAGGGGGTGCTCACCGAGTGGCGGGCCACCCAGCAGCGCGTCGAGGAGTCGCTGGCCGGCATTCGCCGCGCCATGGACGCCGCCGCCCAGCAGTACCAGGAGGCGGAGGCCGCGAACGCCGCCATGTTCCGCCACTGAGCGCGTGTGCGCACCGCGGGGCGCGGCCGAGGGCGGCCGCGCCCCGCGGCCTGCTTCCTAGAGTGGTGCCATGACCGTCCTGATCGACCCGCCGGCCTGGCCGGCCCACGGCACCGTGTTCGCCCACCTCGTCTCGGACGCCTCCCTCGAGGAGCTGCACGCGTTCGCGCGCTCGGCCGGGCTGCCCGAGCGCGCGTTCGACCGGGACCACTACGACGTCCCCGCCCACCGGTGCGAGGAGCTCGTGGCCCTCGGCGCCGTGCCCGTGAGCGGGCGCGAGCTGGTCCGCCGGCTCGTGGCCTCCGGCCTGCGGGTGCCCGCCCGCGGCCGCGCCGAGAAGCGGGACGCCGTCCTGGCCCGGCGCTGGGCCGCGCTCTTCGAGGGCACCGGGGCGCGGGCGGAGGCTGTGGACGCGGCCGGCCGAGACCTGCGGGAGCGCTGGGCGCAGCCGCACCGGCACTACCACGACCGCTCCCACCTGCTAGCCGTGCTCGAGGCCGTCGACCTGCTCGAGCGAGCCGGCGCGGACTCGGCCCACGTCGGAGCGGGCGGCGTAGCGGAGGACCAGGGACATGCTCAGGCCTCGAGCTCCATGACCGTCTTGCCGATCCGGATGGCGGTGCCGGGGCCCACGGGCAGGGCGCGCG
>NZ_JANQCJ010000160.1:0-4137 GCF_024723355.1 Micrococcus sp. HG099
ACAAACTTGGCACACTATTGAGTTCTCAAACAACAGGCGCTTCCAGCTTCAGCGACCCGCTCCGCGGGCCGTTTCGCTCTGGAGCAACTTCTCCATCTTAGACCATCCGCTGCGACCATGTCAACCCTGCGTCTCCGCCAGGCTGCACTTCATCGGTTCACACACGTGGAAGACCTTGAGAACCCTACCACGCGATCACCAGTGACTCGCACCAGATCATCTTCTTCAGGAGTACCAGCCAGCATCACTGCCGGCCGCGTGCCCGGTGAACACCATCCGCCCTGGACCTGCCATTCTCGGCATGAATCCGCGGATCTCGTGTTCCTCACCGCACCTCCCGGAGACCCGGTCGGCGTCGTGAGCACGAGAAAGAACTCTACCCCCGCCCCGCGCGGAACACCAAATCGGGGTCCGCCCCCACCGCGAAGGCCCCCTCCCCCCGCGGAAACACGCGGCGGGCTGCTCTCCGACCTGTAAGGGGGTCGCGCCGGCTGGCAAGCGTCAGGAGGTCGGTTCGTCGTCAGGACGCAGCGTGCGCCGGGGCCTGCTCGTGGCTGCGGGCAGCTTCCGTTCCTCCGGAGCACGGCGGCCGACCCCTGGTGCAGGCGAGTGGTGTTCCACCGGTGCGCCCACCCCCGTCGTGGCCGGCTCGGCTGCGCCGACAGACTCCTGGAGGGGCTGCGCGTGGATGAGTTCCGTCTCGGAGAGTCCGTTCACGGTCATGGTCATGCCGTTCTGGCATGAGTCGCCAACGGCGCCCGCCTCTGGCGCGACCCGGCGGTGCCGACGGCCTCCGAGTGCGCTAGATGTCCTGATCGGGGACGTTGATCAATCGTGAGAAGGGTGGCCGGTTCCCGCACGCAGTGTGTGGACGGTGTTGGTTGCGGCAATGCAGCCACCCGTCCAGCTCACAGCGACGCTCGGCCTCGGACGTGTAGCAGCGGGCGTAGGCCCAGCCGTCAGCCTGGGTGCGGTGGAAACGCTCCACCTTCCGTTGGTCTGGGGCCGATACGGGCAGGTGCGCTGGTGTCGGGTCCCCAGCTCGTCGCAGGTGTCGCGCCACAGGTGTGAGCGGCAGGCGCCGCCGGTGTCGGACAGGATCCGTTCGACGGCGACGCCTCGGGCGGTGAACCAGTCGACCGCCCGGACCAATCCGGCGGTGGCGGTGAGAGTCGTTTCGTCGTCGGGGATGTTGCCGAGCTTTTGCGCATCGACGTGGAGCATGGCGCCGGGGTGGTCGTGTTCGTCGCGCCCGACGGGTCGCCGGTGGCGCGGGGTGAGCGCAGCGTTCGCGTGACTCACAGGCCGTCCCAGTGTGCAACGCCGGCGGTGCCCACAACGGTGCAGCCTGCTTCCGCAACGAGGGCCGAGTCCCACGCCATATCCACGTCGAAGTGACCCACGTCGAGCTGGTCGAGATCGATCCCCACGCCGAGGAGCTGTTCGCGGGCGCGCGCTCGACCCCTGACATGGCGGGATCACCGCGGGTCTTGTCGGTCGAATCGCTGCAGTCCCCGCGAATCGCCGCCTGCAGTCCTCGGGTCAGCCGCGGGCATGGACGGCGGCCTGCAGGGTGGTGGATCCGTCCGGGCTGATGATCTGGCGGTACACGCCCCCGCTGGCCAAGCCCCTTTTCTCCAGCTCCGCGTCGATGAGCACCCACGCGTCGGCGACGCTCGACGGCGGCGTCGGGAAGGTCACGGTTGCACCCTGAGGCGCCAGTGGGGCGCTGACCGGCTGGAGACCGGGGGTGGTGGCGCCGTCGGCCGTTGCCGCTGTGACGGTGATCTGGTCGGGGGACGTTCCGTCGAACAGCAGGATCAGGTCGCCCTGGTCGTGCGGAACGAGGTCGCGCAGCCGGGCCACGGCGGAGCCGATGTCGGTCTCGTCCAGGACCATGGTGCTGGCACCTTGCAGGCTGAGCTCGGGCAGCGGTGTGAGAGACAGGTTCATGCTGATCTCCTGGGCCTTCTTCTGGATGGTGTCCACGCGGTGTTGGACCTGTGCCAGACGAGCTGAGGCCTCAGCGATCTGGTCGCGCAGCGTGTCAGCCTGCTGCATGAGGATGCGTTCCAGGCTGGAGTGGGCGATCTGGGGATCGAGCAGCTGCCTGATCTCGCTCAGGCTGAACCCCAGGTCACGCAGCTCTGCAATGGCGCGGATGCGCCCCAGTTGGGTGTCCTGAAATCGCCGATAGCCCGTCACGGGATCGACGAGGGCAGGTGACAGCAGCCCTTCCTGTTCCCAATGGCGCAGCATCCTCCGGGACACCCCTGTCCTGTGCGCGATTTCACCGATGCTCAACATGTCGATCCCCACACAAACCCATCACACCGTGTGAAGGTCAACCACTGCGACCCGGCCGACGAGATCAACGTGTCCAGTCAGCACACCTGGAGAGACGAGGGCCTCCTGCTACACCCGAGACACCTACTGGCTGGCCCAGTCGCCGTGCTGCACCCGCCCCTGCCGGCCCCGGATCGCGTCGGTGCTCAGCAGCGGGTGTACGAGGACCAGGAGCGGCAGCCCCGCGGTGTGACGTCGGCCGGAGGCGGCCCAGCCCACGGTGCGGCGGCGAAGCATGTCGGTGATGAACGCGACGAAGCGGAACCCCGGGCGGGATCCTGACTCAGGTGATGCACGCGACCCGCGGTCGGTGCGGTCGCTCGGCCTCGAGGCACCGCCCGACGACGTCTGGGCAGGCGGCCGACTCACCTGTCGGCCGCGGTCGGGGGCGGCCGACGGTAGGGCCTGGCGCCTTGCAGGCCGGCCGCGAAACGCCCTGCGCTTCGTTCCAAGGCAGGGAGTCAGCCGGTGCTGGGTTCTGGTGGCAGGGTGGACTATCTCCGTCTCGGCGGCAGTGGCGTCGTCGAGTGCTTCGGGAAGGCGCCGCGTGTTCCGCCAGTGCACCCGGCCCTCGCGGCCCCGCCTCGCCCGCGACTCCACGGTTGCCCGAAGCCGCTTGGCGGAGATGACCTCGACCTTCTAGCAGCCGTTCGCGCTCTCGGCCGGATCCGTGTCCGAACCGCCGCCCACAGGGCCCGGCTAGTCAGGCGTCACGGCAATGGCGAACGCGTCCGAGTGCGCCACGGGAGACATGCCCGCTGCCGCGGACGACGTGGTGCGTCAGGACCTCCCGGCCACGGCTGGCACCGGCGCGCACGAGGCCGTGTTCCAGTGCGAGCTCACGAGTACGCGCTCCAGGCTTCGAGGCGGCAATCCCGCCGTGCGGAGCGAGGCGTCGACACCACGCACCACGATCATGCTGGAGGGCACGTCGATGATGGACCTGACGCCGTCGAAGCCACCCAGGACCTGGCGTGGATGCGGTCAGCGACCTCCAGCTGGCGCGCTGCGGAGCTCGGAGCATGCGTTCGACGCGATCCGGTCTGGTGCTTGGCTGACCCGCGGGACGCGTGGCCACGGGCTTGCGGACACACCTGAGGCCCCGCAGGCCGGCGGCGCCCCTGCCGTTGTGCCAGTCGGCCCGGGCCACGACGTGGCGGATCCTCCTCGCCCTGTGGACGGTGTGGTTCTCGGCGTGGATCCGTTGGACCGCCTCCATGAGGTTCTCGTCTCGAAGGCCCCGTGCGCACGTGGGAGGCGGCTTCGTGGCGCGGCCACCGGGCGACGCCCAGAACACCCATCCCATCCCGTTGAGCCGGCGGCAGCAGGCCTCGCCCTGGCACAGACTGCGGGCCTCACCGGTGAACGCGATCATGACGTCGTGGAGCAGTCGAGCTCGCGAGAGACGAAACCACCACGGCATTCAGGGTCTCGTCGGGCCGGAGGGCTTCGGCGAGTACTGGCGGGAGCCTGCGGATCTCCACGACTGTGCGCTCCCCTGTTGGCTGGGCACTCCCCGACGCGCGTGGGCGACCCCGTCGTCGAGGCGGTTGCGCCACATCCGTAGCCTCTCCCCGCCGACGCCGGCCGGCGGGGCAATGGCCCTGTCCGAGTGCGGTCGCGGGCCCCCTTCGTCGGGGTCGCTACCGAGGAGCGTTCGCCGAGGGCCCGTGGCGAGCTCTGACACCCGGCCCGCCACGACCCCTGGCCGGCAGCCGAGGTGGGGCACCGGCCCCTGGAAACACGGAAGGCCCCGCACCACCAGGTGCAGGGCCTCCCCCGGGAATGCAA
>NZ_JANQCJ010000161.1:0-4134 GCF_024723355.1 Micrococcus sp. HG099
GCCCCGGCCGCCGCCACGGGGCCGGGGCGCGGGGCGACCGCCCTCGGGCGATCGGTGCGGGACGGGTCAGCGGCTGGCGGCCCGGACCGCCTGCTGGGCGGGGGAGCGCACGCCCGGGTCGGTGCGGCGCAGCCAGATCGCGGCGAGGATCGCGGCGATCGCGATCGCGCCCCAGATCCCGACGACGGCCCAGGACAGGCCGGCGATGAGCAGCAGGGGCACGAAGGACACGGCGGCGATCTCCACCGGGACCACGGGGATGTAGGCGACGCCGAACTGCTCCATGGTCCCGGACTTCAGCTTGGGGTCCACGATGCGGAGCATGGCCACGCCCGTGGCGACGGCGCCGGTGGCCCAGCCCCACGTGAACAGCTGCTTCTCGAACCACGCGTCGGTCATCACGCGCGGGGCCACCACGAGGCCGAGGAACAGGGCGAGGGCGAGGCCGATGACGAACAGCACCAGCAGCGGCTGCCAGTAGTCGACCACCACGGTGGGGGCGATCGAGGCGATGCCGCACACGATGAGGATGTCCGTGGCGGTGCCGGACACGGAGTTCAGCGACCCGGGGTCGAGGAACTTCGCGGTCTTCGTGGCCTGGAAGACCACGCGGCCGATCAGGCCGAGGATGAACGCGACGGCGAAGGCGGGGATGATCAGCTTCGGGCCGTCCTCGCCCACGATGTTCGGCCACACGGCGGTGATCCACGTGACCACGCCGTGCGCGGCGGCGGCGATCATCGCCACGACGCCGACCTGGAAGGCGAGGGACTCCACCGAGGCGGCGGAGAAGGTGTGGCGGCCGATCACGGGGCGCTCCTGGACCTGATCCAGCACGCCGGTGCGCAGCTCGTCCGGGATGGAGGTCAGCCCGGCGAACTCCTTCGCGTGGCCGCGCTTGGCGCCGATCTTGGCCTGGATGATGCCGCCGACCACTCCGACGATCATGCCGACCGTGGCGGAGGTGTACGCCAGGGAGGTGACGGTCATGTCCCCGTTGGCGGCGTAGGCCTGGCCCACGGCCGCGGCGGAGCCGAAGCCGCCCGCCCAGCCGGCGAACAGCAGCGCGGCGAACGAGTCCGGCGTGGAGAACAGCGGCTGCAGCACGAGCAGCGCCACGAGCGCGCCGATCGCCACCTGCGAGGCGTAGATGAGCACGCCGTAGGAGGCGAACGAGCCCACGGGGCGGCCGATCTTGCGGACGTCGAAGTCGTCGGTCAGCGCGATGCAGACGAACACGATCACGATCAGGATCGAGCCGTAGGTGCCCAGCTGGGTGCTGAACGGCAGCCAGCCCAGGACGTTGGGGCCCAGGACGAGGCCCAGGATGCCGGCGATCACGGAGGCCGGGATCATGAGCGTCTGGAGCGGCTTGATGACGGCGCGGGCCAGCGTGCCGACGGCCAGCAGGGCGCCGATCAAACCGGCGTCGACCAGCACGGACCAGGCCGTGAACTGCTCTTGCATGGGGGTTCTCCCTCTGTGCGGAGGCGGATGCGAGTCGCCCCGTGGGTCGGCCCGGGGACCCAGGGACACTAGCAGAGGGCGCGCGCACGGTCCGCACCGCCCGGGGCCGCGCACGACGACGGCCCGCCGCTCCGGCAGGTGCCGGGCGACGGGCCGTCGGGGCGGGGGAGGTCAGCCGCGCTCGACGCGGGTCTCCTCGGCGCCCTGCTCCGCGGTGGTCTCGACGCCGTAGTCCAGCGCCAGGTCCGAGCCCTCGGAGCCGCCGGCGGTCAGGGCGGACTGGCCGGCGCCGCCGGACTTCAGGGCGGCCAGGCGGGCCTCCACCTCGGTCTTCTCGCCGAGGTCCTCGAGGGACTCGAACTGGGCGTCCAGGGAGGAGGCGGCGAGCTCCTGCTGGCCGCGGACGCGGGCCTCCTCGCGGCGCACCTTCTCCTCGAAGCGGGACACCTCGGAGGTCGGGTCGAGCAGGTCGATCGACTTCACGGCGTCGGCGACGGCGGACTGCGCGTGCGCGGACTTGGCGCGCGCGGTCAGCTCGTCGCGCTTGGACACGAGCTGCTGGCGCTTGACCTTCATCTGGTCCAGGCCGGTCTTCAGGCGCTCCACGATCTCCCGCTGGGAGGTGATGGTCGGCTCGGCCGACTTGGCCTGGCGCTCGGAGTCCATCTGACGCTCGATGGCCACCTTGGCGAGGTTGTCGAACTTGTCCGCGGAGGCGGCGTCGCCCTTGGTGCGGAAGTCGTCCGCCTTCTGGGAGGCGGCGATCGCCTTCTGGCCCCAGCTGCGGGCGGCGTCCTGGTCCTCGCGGTAGTCGTCCTCGATCATCCGCAGGTTGCCGATCGTCTGGGCGACGGCGGCCTCGGCCTCGGCGATGTTGTTGGTGTAGTCCCGGACCATCTGGTCCAGCATTTTCTGGGGGTCCTCCGCCTTGTCCAGCATCGCGTTGATGTTGGCCTTCGCCAGCGTGCTGATGCGGCCGAAGATGGACTGCTTGACCATGATGTCTGCCTTTCGTCGGTCTTTCACGTCAGCGCAGACCGTCGGCCTGCGTCCGTCCCGTCCCGCCTTCGCGGGCCGGGCCCCGGCCGGGTGAGCGGTCCGGGCCGATGCGCCGTGCACCGGAGTCGTTGGGGGCGTCGGTCAGAAGCCGCCGCCCGAGATGTCGCCGAACCCGCCGAAGTCGCCTCCGCCGAGCCCGCCGCCGTCGAAGCCGCCGAAGCCGCCGCCGCCCCAGCTGCCGCCGCCGCTGTTGAACATGGAGTTCATCAGGATGCCGCCGAGCAGCGCGCCACCCAGGCCGCCGCCGAAGCTGGCACCGGCGCCGCTGCGCTGGCGGCCGCCGTACATGCCGCCCATGCCGGGGCCGTACATGCCGCCGCCGTAACCGAAGCCCGCCACGTCCTGGCGGGCGAGCTCGGAGGCGCGCTCCGCGAGCTGGGAGGCGCGCTGGGCCTGCTGCAGGGCGGTGACCGGGTCCGTGCGGGACAGGTCGATCGCGGCGCGCAGGGTGTGGTCCGCCTCGGCGAGCCGGGTGCGGGCCTCGGAGCCGACGGCGCCGCGGCGGGCGCCGATGAAGTCGGCGGTGCCGTCGATCTGGGCCTGGGCCTGGGCGATCGCCGAGTTGAGCATCTGCGAGGCCTGGCGGGCCTGCTCACGGGCGTCGCGCACGCCGGACAGCGGGGTGTTGAGCTGCCGGTGCGCCGCCTCGAGCTGGTGCAGCAGGTCGAGGGGGTCGGGGCGGCCGCCCGAGAGGGAGCGGCGCACGGCGGCCAGGGTGGTCTTCATGCCCGCCACGGGGCCGGCCAGCTCGGGGTGCGAGCCGTTGGCCACGAGGGCCTCGGCCTCGGCGAGGTCCTGCTCCGACTGGGCGAGGCCGGTCTGGAGGTTGCCCACGATGGTGCGCAGCGAGCCCTCCGCCTTGCCGACCGCCTCGGTGAGCGTGTCCACCTGGCTGAGGGACTCCTCCGCGGCGCGGACGGCCAGGGCCGCGGTGGAGCGGTCCTGGGTCTCCCAGGCCTGGCGGGCCTTGGCCTCGGCGGTCTCCACGAACTCGAGGCGCTCGCGCGCCTGGGCCGCGTTGTCCGCGACCTCGGCCAGCGCGGACTCGGCGTACTGGCCGTGGAGCGCGGAGATCGAGGACTCGGCCTGCTGGACCCGGGCGCGGGCCTCGGGCAGCCGCGCGTCGATCCGCTCGAGGGCCTCGGGCACCTTGTTCTCGAGGTCGCGCAGCGAGTCGAAGTCCTTCTGGTGGGAGGCCAGGGCGGCGCCGACGGCGTCGCTGCGCTGGATGATCTCCTTGAGCCAGGAGCGCTGGTCCTCCTCGGTGTCCGGGATGTGGTCGTCCAGCTGGTGCTGCAGCTGGAACGAGGCCCGCATGTGCTCCTTGGCCTGGTCGATGTCCTCGCGGAACGTGCGCACGGCGTCCTCGCCGTACGAGGCCATCGCGAAGCCCAGCTCCTGCTCGGAGGAGCGGATCGCGTCGTCCGCCGCCACGAGCTTCGAGCCGGCACGGGTGCGCAGGTCCTCCAGGCTCATCTCGTCCAGGGGGTCGCGCTCCACGGGGCGGGCGTCCCGGCCCGAGCGCTCGACGGCGCCGCCGTCCTTCTTCCGCCGGTTCCGGGCCACGAGCACGCCGCCGCCGACCGCGGCCGCCACGGCGCCCGCCCC
>NZ_JANQCJ010000162.1:0-4077 GCF_024723355.1 Micrococcus sp. HG099
CGGTGGACCCGGTGCGGCGCGCGCCGCCCGGCTCGCGGAGCCGACCGGCGCCCTGGTAGAGCGCCTGGCGGCCGAGCAGGGACGGGTCGAGCCCGGACATCCGGTGGCCCCCGCCCACGAACCGGGTCTGCGCCAGCAGCACCATGATCGGGTGGGTGAACATGAACACCACGATCAGGTCGGCGATCGCGGTGAGGCCGAGCGTGAACGCGAAGCCGCGCACGTTGCCCACGGCCACGAAGTACAGCACGACGGCGGCCAGCAGGTTCACGGCCTTGGACGCGGTGATCGTGCGCTTGGCGCGCTTCCAGCCCTCGTGGACGGCCATCGGCACGCTGTGGCCGGCGCGCAGCTCGTCCTTGATGCGCTCGAAGTAGACGATGAACGAGTCCGCCGTCAGGCCGATCGCCACGATCAGGCCGGCGATGCCCGCCAGGGACAGGCGGTAGTTGTCCGTCCAGCCGAGGATCGCGATGGCCAGGTAGGTCAGGATGCCCGCCACCACGATCGAGGCGAACGTCAGCAGGCCCAGCGCCCGGTACTGGAAGAACTGGTACACGGCCACCAGCGCGAGGCCGATGAGCCCGGCGATCAGGCCCCAGAAGAGCTGGTCCTGGCCGAGGGTGGCGGAGATCTGCTGCTCCGACTCGATGGAGAAGGAGATCGGCAGCGAGCCGTAGTTGAGCTGCTCGGCGAGCTGCGCCGTCGTCTCCTCGTTCAGCGTGGGCCCGCTGATCTGGGCGCTGCCGGCGGTGATCACCGCGTTGGACTGCGGGGCCGAGATGACGTCCCCGTCCAGGAGGATCGCGAACTGCTTGCGCGGGTCGCCGTCCGGGTACGGGGTGAGCTTCTGGGTGACCTCGGAGAAGGTCTTGGCGCCCTCGTCGTCGAAGTCGATGTTGACGACCCACTGGTTGGTGGACACGCCGCCCTGCGCCTGGGCCAGGCCGTTCGTGGCGCCCTCGATCTGGGTGCCGGGGATGACCACGGGGCCCAGGATGTACTTGCGGGCCGGGGTCTGGACGCCCTCGCCGAGGTCGGCGGGCGGCTCGCAGGCCACGATCGCCTGGTCGGACGGCGGCGGCGGGGCGGCCGGGTCGCGCGGGGCCGCGCAGTCGAGGGCCTGGTACTGGGTCAGCAGCGCCGGCGTCACCCAGTTGGGGTCGTAGGCGTCTACGGGCTCGCCCTCGGGCTGCGGCAGCTGGTCCTCCGGCAGGCGCTGGTCCTCCGGGGTGGCCTCGCCGGCCCCGGACTGCAGGACGGGGCGGAACTGCATGTCCGCCGAGGCCTGGATCAGGCGGCGGGTCTCCTCGTCCGGGACGCCGGGCAGGGAGACGACGACGTTCTCCGCGCCCTGGGTGGCGACCTCGGCCTCGGCCACGCCGGAGCCGTCCACGCGCTGGCGGATGATCTCCACCGCCTGGTCGAGCTGCTCGGACGTGACGGACTCGCCCGTCGCGGTCTCGGGGGCCAGGACCATCTGGGTGCCGCCCTCCAGGTCCAGCGCCAGCTTGGGCGCCCACGAGGCCGCGCCCGAGGCGACGCCCCAGCCGAGGAACGCGGTCAGGGCCACGGTGAGGGCGGCCAGCCAGGCCAGGGTGCGCCGGGCCGAGCCGGTGGGTGTTCTCTTCGCCATGGGTCAGGTGCTTCCGTCACATCCGAGCGGCCCCGCCAGGCGGGGCCGCGTGTGCAAGGGGGGTGGGTGGTGCTCAGGCCAGGTCGCCGCGGCGGTCCCGCGGGTCGACGGCGTCGTCGGCGCGGGGCTCGACGACGGGCTGCTGGTCTCCGTACTCGGCGCCGGGGGCGGCGTCGAGGCGGGCCGCGTCCTCGGCCGGGGTCGCCGCAGCGGCCGCGGTGGGCTCGACGACGTTGGTGACGCCCTGCAGGTGCACGTCCATGCGGGTGCCCGGCGCGGTCTCGATGGTCACGCGCTGGTTCTCGGCGTCCACGGACACCACGGTGCCGAAGATGCCCGCGCCGGTCATGACCTCCACGCCGGGGGCGAGGGTGCTGCGCATCTCCGCCTGCTGCTGCTGCAGCTTCTTGCCCTTGCGGAAGGACAGGAAGAGCATGACGGCGAGCAGGGCGAAGGCGATCAGCATCAGCATGCTGCCGCCGCCTCCCTGGGCCTGCTGGGCGATCACGGGAAGGGTCGCTGCGGTGGCGACGGGCATGGGGTGCTCCTGGTGCTCGGGGTCGACGGGCCAGTCCAGTGTAGGGGCCGACCCTGGATGTCAGGCCCCGGGACCCGCCTCCGGCGAGGCGAGGCCCAGATGGTCCCACGCCCCGGGCAGGGCGATGCGGCCGCGCGGGGTGCGGGCCACCATGCCCTCGCGGATCAGGAAGGGCTCCGCGACCGTCTCCACGGTCTCGGCCTCCTCCCCCACCGCGGTGGCCAGCGTGGTCAGCCCCACGGGGCCCCCGCCGAAGGTGGTGCACAGCGCGGTGAGCACGGAGCGGTCCAGCCGGTCCAGGCCGCGCGCGTCGACGTCGTACATGTCCAGGGCGGCCGCCGCGTGGTCGGCCTCGACCTGCTCCACGCCCTTGACCAGCGCCCAGTCGCGCACGCGCCGCAGGAGCCGGTTGGCGATGCGCGGCGTGCCGCGCGAGCGAGTGGCGATCTGCCGATAGCCGTCCGAGGCCAGGCGCACGTCCAGCAGCAGCGCCGAGCGGCGCAGCACCCGCTCGAGCTCCTCCTCGGCGTAGAAGTCCAGGTGCCCGGTGAAGCCGAAGCGGTCGCGCAGCGGCCCCGGCAGGAGCCCGGCGCGGGTGGTGGCGCCCACGAGGGTGAACGGCGGCAGCTCGAGCGGGATGGAGGTCGCGCCGGCGCCCTTGCCCACCACGATGTCCACCCGGAAGTCCTCCATGGCCATGTAGAGCATCTCCTCGGCCGGCCGGGACATGCGGTGGATCTCGTCGAGGAAGAGCACCTCCCCCTCGGTGAGGGAGGAGAGGATCGCGGCGAGGTCGCCCGCGTGCTGGATGGCCGGGCCGGAGGACAGGCGCAGGGGCGCGTTCATCTCCGCGGCCACGATCATGGCCAGGGTGGTCTTGCCGAGCCCCGGCGGGCCGGAGAGCAGGACGTGGTCGGCGGCGCGGTCCCGCAGGCGCGCGGAGGCGAGCATGAGGTCCAGCTGCTCGCGCACCCGCCGCTGGCCGACGAACTCGTCCAGGTGCTTCGGCCGCAGGGCGGCCTCGAGGCGGCGCTCCTCCGGGTCCGCCGCGAGGCCGGACAGCGGGGACGGCTCCGCGCTCATCGTCCGCCCCGCACCGTGCCGGCCGTGCCGACGTCGCGCAGCGTGGCCCGCAGCAGCGCGGCGACGTCGCGGGCCTCGTCCAGCTCGGGCCGGGCGGCCACGGTGGCCTCGACCGCCTTGAGCGCCTCCTTCTCGGACCAGCCGAGGCCGGTCATGGCCTGCACGACGTCGGCGTGCCAGGCCGCCTCGGGGGTCTCGGGGGCGGCGGACTCCTCCGGGGCGGGGACCTGCTCGCCCGTGGGGGCGAGCCGGCCGGAGAGCTCCACGATGATCTTGCGGGCGAGCTTCGGGCCGACGCCCGGCACGCGGGTGAGCGCCTTCTCGTCCTCCTCGGTCACCGCGCGGCGCACGGCCTCGGGGTGGTGGACGGACAGGACGGCCAGCGCGAGGCGGGGGCCCACGCCGTTGGCGGTGATGAGCACCTCGAACACCTCGCGCTCGTGGCGGTCGGCGAAGCCGAACAGGGTGAGCGCGTCCTCCTTGACCACCAGGTGGGTCTGCACGCTGCCCGTGCGCCCCTCGTGGAGGGTGGCGAGCGTCTGGGGCGTGGCGGAGAACTGCACGCCGAAGCCGCCGACCGCGATCACGGCCCGGTCGAGGGCCACGTGCTCCACGGTGCCGCTGAGCGAGGCGATCATGAGGGGCCCTCCTGGGTCGGACGCGCGGGCGCCGGTCGGCGCGCATTCGAACATATCATCGAACGCGCCCACCCCGCTGTCGTGTGGGAAAAGGGAGGCTCTACCACCGCGTTCGTGTGGGTGGACGGGAGGCTGAAGGCTCCCGTCTCCCACACGAAAAGGCTGTCTCTTATACACATTCT
>NZ_JANQCJ010000163.1:0-4008 GCF_024723355.1 Micrococcus sp. HG099
TGTATAAGAGCCGGGCGCGGCCCCGCGCGTGAGGGCCCCGCGGAGGGCCGCGCAGGCACCTCTCCGGGGCGCGCCCGGGCCCCGGCTGGACGTCCAGGCGGCGTGCATGGCTAGCATGGGCGGCGTACAGGATGTGAGGTCGGCCACGGGCTGCGCGCGGGCGGCCCCGCCCGTGCTGACACCCGCACCGAGAGGCTCGAGGATCGACGCGACCAGAACCGCACCCACCCGCCGCCGCACCACCCTGGCCGCCGCCGTCGCGGCCGCCGCCGCCCTGACCATCAGCGCCGCCGCCCCCGCGCTCTCCGCGCCCGGCAACGGCAACGGCAACGGCAACGGCAACGGCCAGTCCTCCGCATCGCAGGGCCAGGCCCGCTCGAACGACCTCTCCACCACCCGGGGGAAGCAGGTCAACGACGCCGCCGCCCTCGCCCCGCACCTGCTGGATCAGGAGCTGGCCTGGGAGGCCTGCGACTTCGGCAGCCCCGCGCTGAACACCCGCTTCGGGGCGATCCCCGGCACCGCGTGCGCCGACGTCACCGTGCCGCGCGACTGGAAGGACCCGCAGGACGGGCACACCATCACCGTGCGCGTGGCCAAGACCGAGACCTCGAAGGGCAACCCGGACCGCCAGGGCATCGCCCTCGTGAACCCCGGCGGCCCCGGCGGCTCCGGCCTGCCGTGGGGCCCGGCCATGGCCGAGCGCGCCCCCGAGCTCGCCGAGCAGTACGACTTCATCGGCTTCGACCCCCGCGGCGTGGGCCAGTCCACCGCCCTGGAGTGCACCTACACGCCGAACCCCGAGCACGACATCTGGCAGGACACCAAGGCCCAGGTGGACGCGTGCCTCGAGAACGAGCTCACCCCGTACATCACCACCGAGCAGACCGTGTACGACATGGACTTCATCCGCGCCGTCATGGGCGAGGAGAAGACCTCCTACATCGGCTACTCGTACGGCACCTGGCTGGGCAGCTGGTACCAGCGCGTCTTCCCGCAGCACGCGCACCGGTTCCTGCTGGACTCCGCCGTGGACATCTCCCGCGATGGCCTCCAGACCACCTGGGACCTGCAGCCGCGCTCCCGCGACCGTCAGTTCCAGGACGCGATGCTCCCCTACGTGGCCCGCCAGGACGCCGTCTACGGCCTGGGCACGGACCCGATGGAGATCCGTCAGCGCTGGGAGGACGCGGGCGGCACGCGCACCATGCTCGGCCAGATCGTGGCCGGCTCCTACCTGCTGCCCGCCATGTACAGCACCTCGCAGTACCCGATGGCCGCGTCCATGATCGCCGCCTTCATCTCCATCATGGAGACCGAGACGGCCGCCACGGACGAGGCCGGCATGCAGGCCCAGCTCGAGCGGATCACCGCCGAGGCCCGCGCCACCGTGCCCGCCGCCGACCGCGCCGCGTTCGACCGCTTCATCGAGCAGGGCTCCGAGGTCGTCGCGGAGCGCGACGAGCTGGCCGCCGCCGTGCGCACCGGCCAGCCGGTGACCTTCTCCGGCACCTTCTCGGCGATCCGCTGCCAGGACGGCCAGTGGAACACCTCGGAGGGCTACTGGACCTCGTGGGTGGACGACCTCGGCCGCAAGGCCCCGTGGATCGCCGCCTTCATGGGCCCGTCCGAGTGCATGTACTGGCCGGCCCAGACCTCCATGCCCTCCCAGCCGGGCGGCAAGGACACCCCGAGCGCCGTGATCGTGCAGTCCGAGCTGGACGCCGCCACCCCGTACGAGGGCGGCCACCGTGCCGCCGGCGTGCTGCGCAACACCTCCCTGATCTCGGTGGACAACGAGGGCACGCACGGCCTGTTCCCGTACCGCACCGAGTGCGTGGACGCCCCGATCCGCGACTACTTCCTGACCGGTGAGATGCCGGCCGAGAAGTCCCTCTGCGAGGCGCACCCGCTGCCGGGCGAGACGCAGACCCACCAGGTCGCCGGCACTCCGACGCACAAGGGCGACATCAAGATCTCGATGCGCACGGACGCCGTCCGTGAGGCCAACCGGATCACCCTGGACGCCATCGAGCGCCAGCTGCTGGACTCCCGCGCCGTGACCCCGGACGTGGAGGCCTTCCTGGAGCGCTGATCCCCAGCGGTCCACGACGACGACGCCCCGGTCCGCCGCCTCCCTGGAGGCGGGCCGGGGCGGCGTCGTCGTGCGGGAGAGGCTCAGGCGTAGAAGAAGCGGACCAGGTGGAAGAACACTGGGGCGGCGAACACCAGCGAGTCGATCCGGTCCATGATCCCGCCGTGGCCGGGGATGAGGGAGCCGAAGTCCTTGATGCCGCGGTCGCGCTTGATCGCGGACATCACCAGGCCGCCGCCGAAGCCGAGCAGGCAGGAGACGAACGCGAACAGGGCCGCCACCCACCAGGGGAACGGGGTGAGGAAGGACAGCGCCGCCCCCAGCGGGGTGGCCGTGAGGACCCCGCCCACGAAGCCCTCCCAGGTCTTGTTCGGGGACACGGACGGGGCGATCGGCCGGCGGCCCAGGGTCTTGCCCCACACGTACTGGAACACGTCCGAGCCCTGCACCACCAGCAGCAGGAACAGCAGCAGCAGGGCGCCGGCCTCGCCGCCGGACCCGGGGGCGCTGCCCTCGGCCACGTGCCGGCCGTGCTCCATGGCCACCGGCAGCTGCAGCACCGCCGGGATGTGCGAGACCGCGTACACGCACACCATGGCCGCCCACTGCACGGCCGCGGCCCGCCGCAGGAACCCCTCCGTGCGGCCGGCCAGCGCCGCGCGCACGGGCAGGAACAGGAACGCGTACACAGGGATGAACACGGAGAACATCCCGTACCAGTGCTCCCACACGAACCAGTAGTGCAACGGGGTGACCACGAAGAACAGCCACACCAGGGTGCGGTGGTCCGCCCGCCCGGTGGGGCTGATGGTGAGGAACTCGCGCAGGGACAGCCAGGTCAGCACGAGGAACAGCAGCAGCGTGGCCGTCTCCCCCAGCGCCAGCACGGCGGCCAGCACCGCCACCATCGCCCACCACGCGCCGATCCGCTGCACGAGGTTGCCGATCAGCTCCGGATTCCGCGCGCCCATCCGCGCCCTGAGCACCGCGGCGATCACGCTGGCGGCCGCCAGCACCCCCACCACGCCCAGCAGCAGCCCTCCGGCCGTCGGCCCGAGCAGTCCCACCATCGCGTCCTCCTTGGTCTTCTCAGCCCCGCAGCGAGGCGGACAGGTCCTGCACCAGCACGGCCCGCGCCCGCTCGAGCCAGGCCGTGCGGGCCGCCTCGTCCTCCCCGCGGCCCGGCTCCGGCGCGTCGGTCGCGGCCGTTCCCGACGCCGGGGCGCCCGGTCCCGGCGGGCGGGCCGGCTCCGGCGGGTCCAGGGGCGGGTGGAACCTCACGGTGGACAGGTGCGGCACCGGGATCGGCTCGCCCTTGGGCAGGATCCGGCCGAGGTTCACGAGGGACACCGGCACCACCGGGACCTGCGGGAACGCCGCGGCGAGCGCGTGCAGACCCCGCTGGAACCGGGCAACGTCCTCGCCGGAGCCGCGGGTGCCCTCGGGGAAGATGATCAGCGAGTCGCCGCCGGCCAGGATCTCCAGCATGCCCTCGAGCTGGCTGCCGCCGTCGGGGCTCACCCCGGAGCCCGAGGCGGCGCCCGGCCCCCGTCGGCGCGTCTTGCCGCGCTCCACCAGGTAGGCGTGGAACAGGCCCTCGGCCACCCGGCGCCGCAGCCCGGAGCCCCAGTAGTCCGCGGCGGCCACCGGCCGCACCCGCCGCTGCAGAGCGGGCGGCAGCACCGCCCAGAGGGTCACGAAGTCCAGGTGCGAGGTGTGGTTCGCGTAGAACACCGCCTGCCGGGGCAGCAGCGCGGCCAGGCGCTCCCGGGTGATCTCGGCCTCCTCGGCCCCGTCCGGGCCGGACGCGTGGATCCGGGCGCCCGCGACGGCCAGCACCTGTCTCTTATCACATCTGACGCTGCCGACGATCTTACGCGTGTAGCTCTCGGTGTGCGGCTGCGCCGCCGACG
>NZ_JANQCJ010000164.1:0-3908 GCF_024723355.1 Micrococcus sp. HG099
GGTCAGGGCCGGTCCGGGGCAGGGCCGGGCGCGGTGGCGGCGGCCCAGGCCATCGCCACGAGGGTGGCGCGGCGGGCGGCGCGGTCGGCGGCGGTGCGGCGCACCGAGCGCGGGGTGGAGTTGATCAGGCCGAGGACGGCCTGGGCGCGGAACACGGCGGTGGCCTGGTCTTCGGACGGGTGGACCACGCGCAGCTGCCGGGCCCACACGTCGATGTAGGCGCGCTGGGTGCCGGTGACGGCGGCGCGCTCGTCCTCGGGCAGGGCGGACATGTCCCGGTCCTGCACGCGGATCACGTCGCGCTGGGCGAGCGCGAAGTCCGTCTGGAAGGCGATGAGGGCGCGCAGCGCGTCCTCGCCCGCGTCGTGCTCGCGCTCGGTGGCGAGCGCCCCGTCGAGCAGGTCCTGGGAGGCCGTGGCCAGGATGGCCACGAGCACGGCGGCCTTGCCGGCGAAGTGGCGGTAGATGGCCGGTCCGCTGATGCCGACCTCGGCACCGATGTCCTCCAGCCGCACCGCGTCGAAGCCGCGCGCGGCGAACAGGCGGGCTGCGGCGGCGAGCAGGTCCTCGCGGCGGCGGGCCTTGGCCGCCACGCGGGAGGTCGGGGCGGCCGCGGAGGCGGCGGGAGCGGAGGGGTCGACGGCGGCGGGCATGGCCCCCACTGTAGGCCTGGAAGGGGAGCCGGAGGCCCCGTTCGACGCCGGTGACGGCGATCACTACACTGGTGACCAGTTCAGTTAGTCGTCATTCACTGAAGGGGGTCCCATGACCGCCAGCACCACGGCCCCGGCCTCGGAGTCCGCGCCCACCGCGGCCGAGCGCAACGCGGCCGGCCACGCCCGGCTCGAGCAGGAGGTGGCCGAGCTCGTCGCCCGCACCGCCCTCGGCGGCCCGGAGCGCTCGCGCGAGCGCCACACCGCCCGCGGCAAGCTGCTGGTGCGGGACCGCATCGACGCCCTCCTGGACGAGGGCTCGCCCTTCCTCGAGGTGGGCGCCCTGGCCGCGCACGGCCTGTACGACGGCGACAGCCCGGCCGCCGGCGTCGTGGCGGGCATCGGCCTCGTCCACGGCCGGCTCGTCATGGTGGTCGGCAACGACGCCACGGTGAAGGGCGGCACCTACTACCCCCTGACCGTGAAGAAGCACCTGCGGGCCCAGGAGATCGCCCTGGAGAACCACCTGCCGTGCCTCTACCTCGTGGACTCCGGCGGCGCGTTCCTGCCCCGCCAGGACGAGGTTTTCCCGGACCGGGAGCACTTCGGGCGGATCTTCCGCAACCAGGCGCTGCTGTCCTCGCGCCGGATCCCGCAGCTGGCCGCGGTGTGCGGCTCGTCCACGGCGGGCGGCGCGTACGTGCCGGCCATGTCGGACGAGACCGTGATCGTCCGCGAGCAGGGCACCATCTTCCTCGGAGGCCCGCCCCTGGTGAAGGCCGCGATCGGCGAGGACGTCTCGCCCGAGGACCTCGGCGGCGGCCGGCTGCACGCCGAGCGCTCCGGCGTCGCGGACCACCTGGCCGACGACGACCTGCACGCCATGCAGATCCTCCGGGACATCGTGGCCACCCTGCCGCCGCCCCCCGCGCCGGCCTGGGAGGTGGCCCCCGCGCAGGAGCCCGCGAAGGACCCCGCCGAGCTGACCTCCGTGGTCCCGGTGGACGTGAACACCCCGTACGACGTGCGCGAGGTGATCGACCGGATCGTGGACGGCGGGTCTGTGCACGAGTTCAAGCCCCTTTACGGGACCACGCTCGTCACCGCCTTCGCGCGGATCGACGGCCACCCCGTGGGCATCCTGGCGAACAATGGCATCCTGTTCGGCGATTCGGCCCGCAAGGGCGCGCACTTCATCGAGCTGTGCGACCAGCGGGGCATCCCGCTGCTGTTCCTGCAGAACATCTCCGGCTTCATGGTGGGGCGGGACGCCGAAGCCGGCGGCATCGCGCGCGACGGCGCCAAGATGGTCACCGCCGTCGCCACCGCGCGCGTGCCGAAGCTGACCGTGGTGATCGGCGGTTCCTTCGGCGCCGGCAACTACGCCATGTGCGGCCGCGCCTACTCGCCGCGCTTCCTGTGGATGTGGCCCAACGCCCGCATCTCCGTGATGGGCGGCCCGCAGGCCTCCTCCGTGCTGACCCAGATCAAGCAGGACCAGCGCGCCGCGGCCGGCGAAGAGCCCATGGACGCCGCCGAGGTGGAGGCCTTCCAGGCCCCCGTCCGGCAGCAGTACGAGGACCAGGGCAGCCCCCTGTACTCCACGGCGCGGCTGTGGGACGACGGCATCATCACCCCGGCCCAGACCCGGCGCGTGCTCTCCCTCGCCCTCGACGTCATCTCCCGTCCCCCGCTGCCGGACACCCGGTTCGGCCTGTTCCGCATGTGAGGCACCCGTGACCGAGAACCCCACCCAGGGCGCGCCCCTGTTCCACACCGTGCTGGTGGCCAACCGCGGCGAGATAGCCGTGCGCGTCATCCGCACCCTGCGCCGCCTCGGCATCCGCTCCGTGGCCGTGCACTCCGACGCGGACGCGCAGGCCCGCCACGTCCTCGAGGCGGACGAGGCCGTGCGCCTCGGCCCCGCCCCGGCCCGCGAGTCCTACTTGGACATCGAGGCCGTGGTCGAGGCCGCGCGCCGCACCGGCGCCCAGGCCGTGCACCCCGGCTACGGCTTCCTCTCCGAGAACGCGGACTTCGCCCGCGCCCTCGAGGCCGCCGGGATCGTGTTCGTCGGCCCGCCGATGGCCTCCCTCGACGCCATGGCGGACAAGATCCGGGCCAAGGAGACCGTGGCCGCGTACGACGTGCCCGTGGTGCCCGGCGTCGCCGACCCCACGCTCGACGACGCGGCGCTCGCCGCCGAGGCGCAGCGCGTCGGCTTCCCGCTGCTCATCAAGCCCTCCGCCGGCGGCGGCGGCAAGGGCATGGTGGCGGTGCACGCCGCCGACGAGCTGCCCGCGGCGCTGGCCTCGGCCCGCCGCACGGCCCGATCGGCCTTCGGCGACGACACCCTGCTGCTCGAGCGCCTCATCACGGCCCCGCGCCACATCGAGGTGCAGGTCTTCGCGGACGCCCACGGCACCACCGTGCACCTGGGCGAGCGCGAGTGCTCCCTGCAGCGCCGCCACCAGAAGGTGATCGAGGAGGCCCCCGCACCGCTGCTCACCGGACTGGCCCACGGGGCCGAGCTGCGGGAGCGCCTCGGGAAGGCCGCCGTGGACGCCGCGGTGTCCGTGGGCTACCGCGGCGCCGGCACCGTGGAGTTCCTCGTCTCGGACGAGGACCCGGACGCGTTCTTCTTCATGGAGATGAACACGCGCCTGCAGGTCGAGCACCCCGTCTCCGAGGAGGTCGTGCGGGTGCGCGGGCAGCGGCAGGACTTCGTGGAGCTGCAGCTGCGCATCGCCGCTGGCGAGCCCCTCGGCTTCGCCCAGGACGACATCGCCCTGGAGGGCGCCGCCGTGGAGGCCCGCGTCTACGCCGAGGACCCGGCCAACGGCTTCCTGCCGTCCACCGGCCCCGTGCTGCGCTGGCGCGAGCCGCAGGGGGAGGGCGTCCGCGTGGACACCCTGCTGCTGCCCGCGGCGGACGCGGCCGACCCCGCCGCCGTGGACGGCGGCCAGCCCGAGGTCACCGGCTTCTACGACCCCATGGTCGCCAAGGTCATCACCCGCGGCGCAGACCGCGCCGAGGCGCTGGACCGGCTCGACGCGGCGCTCGCCGACACCGTGCTGTTCGGCGTGCGCAGCAACCTCGGCTGGCTCCGCGAGCTCGCCGCGCGCGAGGACGTGCGCGCCGGTCGGCTCACCACCGAGCTCATCGACGGCATGGAGGCCTGGAACGCCCCCACGCTGCCCGAGGACCTCGCCGCGCTCGCGGCCGAGGCGCTGGAGGCTGTCTCTTATACACATC
>NZ_JANQCJ010000165.1:0-3867 GCF_024723355.1 Micrococcus sp. HG099
GTCCGGGTCAGCCGGCGGAGGCGGGGTCCGGGGCGCCGGCCGCGCTCGCGCGCGCAGACTCCACGACCTCGTCCCACCAGTCCCGGACGGAGCGCTCCAGCTCGGCCCGGTCCCCCTCGTTGGCCAGCACGGTGTGCGTGCCGCCCAGCGCGGGGCGGCGCTGCTCGTCCGCGTCCACCTCGGCCCACGCCTGCTCGCGGTCCAGCCCGCGCTCGTCCATGAGCCGGGCCACGCGGACCTCGGCGGGGGCGAGGACCTCGAGCACCTGGTCGAAGTCGCGGACGTCGGCGGCGTCGACCAGCAGGGCGAGGTCCACCACCAGGACGGACGACTCGCCGGCGTCCGTGGCGCGTCGGTCGGCCTCGGCCCGGACCACGGGGGCCACCACCTCGTGGAGGCGGGTGCGCGCGGACGGGGACTCCGCGGTCAGAGCGTCGAGCGCGAGCCAGTCGACGGTGCCGTCGTCGGCCACCACCTCGGCCGTGAAGACGTCCCGCAGCTCGTCCACGGCCGGGTGGCCGGGCACGAGGATCTCGCGCATGAGGTCGTCGTAGTCCACGACGACGGCGCCGAGCCGCTCGAACTCCGCGGCCACGGCCGACTTGCCGGAGGCCACGCCGCCGGTGAGGCCGACGGACACGGCCGCGCGGCGGGCGGCCGACTGCTGGGCGTGCCACGTGTTGGGCGTGTGGGTCTCGTACTCGGGCTCGGTGCCGACCTCGAACTCCGGACGGATGGCGTACTCCTCCCGGACGCTGGCGTCCTCGCGGGCGCGGCGGTGGTACTCCTCCGGGGGCAGCACGCGCTTCCACTGGCGGGTGCGCAGGGGCCGGGCCGCGCCGGCGTCCTCGCGCAGGGCCTGGAGCAGCAGCAGCGCCTGCAGGACGGTGAGGACCATGACCGGGAAGCCGATCACGATGATGACCTCCTGGAGCGCGTTCAGCCCGTCGTCGCCCGCGGTGACGATGATCGCGGTGCAGACGGCGCCGACGGAGACGCCCCAGAACACGCGCTGGCGGCGCGGTGCGAGTTCCTCGTGGCCGTTGGCCATGGCGTCCATGACGAGCGCGCCCGAGTCGATGGAGGTGACGAAGAAGATCACGATGACGATCAGCGCGAGGACGGCGATCGGCAGGTACAGCGGCATCTCCTGCAGGAACTGGAACAGGGCGACCTGCACGTTCCCTTCCCCCGCGATGGTCTGCGCGAGCGGCCCGCCGGTGCCCGCCTCCGGGGCGGCCGCGCGGTCCGCGAAGATCGCGGAGTAGCCGTAGACGCCCATCCACACGATCACGAACGCCGTGGGCAGGCCCAGGGAGGCGAACACGAACTCGCGGATGGTGCGGCCGCGGGAGATGCGGGCCACGAACATGCCCACGAACGGGGCCCAGGACACGGTCCAGGCCCAGTAGAAGACAGTCCAGTCGCCGGACCAGGTGCCGCCGCCGAGGGTGTCGTTGAAGGTGGTGAGCAGCGGCAGGGAGCCGAGGTAGCGGCCGAAGGACTCGATGACGCCCCGGACCACGTCCATGCTGGAGGCGGCCCACATCAGGACCCAGAGCATCAGCGCGACGGCCAGGACGATGTTGAGGTAGGACAGGCGCTTGACGCCCTTGTCCATGCCCGCCAGGGCGGAGGCGACGGCCACGGCCGTGATGACGGCCAGGATCAGGGCCTGCACCCAGCCGGCCACCGGCACGCCGAACACGTAGTTGACGCCCGCGTTGATCTGCAGGGCGCCCATGCCCGTGGACACGCCCATGCCGAAGACCGTGGAGACGATCGCGATGACGTCGATGGTCTTGCCGATCGGGCCGTGGATCCGGTCCCCCAGCAGCGGCTGGAAGGCGGAGGACACGCGCGGAGGCAGGTTCCGCTTGTACGTGAAGTAGCCGAAGCACAGGCCCGGGACCACGAGGATGGCCCACATGTGCAGGCCGAAGTGGAAGTTGGCGATGTTCAGCGCCTGCACCGCGGCCTGGTCCGAGTACGGCTCGGTCCCCTCCAGCGGCGGCAGCGCGTAGTGGGTCATGGGCTCGGCGATGCCCCAGAACATGAGCACGGCGCCGATGCCGGCGGCGAACATCATGCCGAACCAGGCGAGCCCGGAGTACTCGGGCGAGGCGTCGTCGTCGCCGAGCTTGACGCGGCCGTAGCGCGAGACCGCGAGGATCAGGCAGACGGCGAGCAGGAGCGTGGCGGCGAGGGTGTAGAACCAGCCGACGTCGTAGCGCAGCCAGTGCGCCGCGGCGCCGAAGACCGCCTGGACGGGGCCGGGGAAGAGGCCCATCGCGACGGTGAAGAGGATGATGACGGCGGCGGCGGAGAAGAACACCGCGGGCGAGGTGCGCAGCCCCAGCCGGTCATGGAGACGGGTGAGCAGTGAGTTCACGTGAGATCACTTCGGGTCGGAGACGAAGCCCCCGGGGCCGTTCCAACGGGCCTCCGCAGGCTCCTGTGCCCGTGATGGCACGGCGAGCGACTCTACCGGAAGCGGTCATCGGCGCCCCCGCCCGCCCCCGCGGTCGCCGCCCGCCGGCGCGACCGCGTCTACGCTGGGACGCATGTCCGCCCCGCCCGCCCGCTGCACCGTCCTGCCGCGCCTCGCCGCCGGGGAGGACGGCTGGATCGTCCACGAGCTGGAGGTGCGCCGCAGCCGGTTCCTCACCGTCCTGGGGCGCGTCGCGGACGAGGCGCAGGCGCGCGCCATGATCGCCGCGCTGCGCCGCCGCCACCACGACGCCCGGCACGTGTGCAGCGCGTTCGTGCTCGGCCCGGAGCGCTCCGTCGCCCGGTCCTCGGACGACGGCGAGCCGGCCGGCACCGCGGGGACGCCGATGCTGGAAGCCCTCACGGCGCGCGAGACCGCGCCCGGGCGCACCGACCTGACGGACGTGTGCGCCGTCGTCGTGCGGTGGTTCGGCGGCGTGAAGCTGGGGGCCGGCGGACTGGTGCGGGCCTACTCCGAGTCCGTCTCCGCCGCCCTGGACACCACGCCGCTCGTGACGCGCTCGCGCCAGGCGATCCTCGCCGTCGACGCGCCCCACGCGCAGGCCGGGCGCTGGGAGAACGAGCTGCGTGCCGCCGGCGTCGCCGTCCTCGACGCCTGCTACGGGGCCGCGGGCGTGCGCCTGCGGGTGGGCGTCCCCGACTCGGACGCGCAGCGGGCGGCCTTCGCCGCGCGCCTCGCGGACATCACCGCCGGCGCCGGGCGCGCCGAGCCGATCGGAACGGAGTGGATCGACCATGACTGAGCCGCTGGCCCCCGGGGTGACCCCGGACGTCGCCCTGGGCGGGCTGCCGACCTCGCTGACCGAGGGCGTGGACCTCGGCGCCCTCTCCCGCTGGCCGCTGCCCGAGGAGGAGAGCCGGCAGGCGCACGACGCCGCCGACCTGCTGCTGCTCGACACGCTGGCCGGGTGGATCGCGTGCGGCCACTCCCCCGGTCCCGTCGCCGTCCTCGACGACCGCCACGGCGCCCTCACCCTGCCGCTGCTCGCCGCCGGGCACGACGTGTCCGTGCACCAGGACGAGGCCTCGCACGAGCGCTCCCTCGACGCCAACCTCGAGGCGTGGCGCCGGGCCGGACGCTTTGGCCCCCACGCCGGGACGGTGCACCGCGCCGCCGCCCCCGAGGACGCGGTGCGCGGGGCCCGCACGGTGCTGCTGCCCCTGCCCCGTTCCCTCGACGAGCTCGACCGCCTCGCGCGGATCGCCGCCCGGGAGGCCGACCCCGGCGTCGTGCTGCTCGCCGGCGGGCGGGACAAGCACATGAGCCCGCGGATGAACGCGGTCCTCGGGGCCGCGTTCGCGGACGTGGTGGCCGGCCGCGGCCGCCGCAAGGCCCGCGTCCTCACCGCCCGCGGC
>NZ_JANQCJ010000166.1:0-3866 GCF_024723355.1 Micrococcus sp. HG099
CCCGCAGGGTGCGGACGCCCCCGCCGGCCCGCCCCCGGGCGTCACCGGCGGCGGTGAGGGCGCCCCGGCCGAGGGCGGCGCCGGCCGGCCGGAGTCTGCGCCGCAGCCGGATCCCGAGCCGAAGGTGGTGGACGGGACGGTGCTGATCTCCGCCACCCTCGCCGACCCCGGCGAGTCCCTCGCCGCGCAGGCGACGGTGGAGCGGCTGCGGGCCGAGCTGGCCGACGTCGGCTCGGGCGGCGAGGTCCTCGTGGGCGGTCCGGCCGCCCAGGCGCTGGACACCAACACCACCTCGCAGCGGGACCTCGTGGTGGTCATCCCGCTGATCCTGGCGATGCTGCTGGTGATCCTCTCCGTGCTGCTGCGCTCGATCCTGGCCCCGGTGCTGCTCGTGGCGGCCACCGTGATCAGCTTCGGCGCCGCCATGGGCGTCTCCGCGCTCGTGTTCCGGCACGTGTTCGGCTTCGAGAACGCAGACCCGACCGTCCCGCTGTACGGGTTCGTGTTCCTCGTGGCCCTGGGCATCGACTACACGATCTTCCTCATGACGCGGGCGCGCGAGGAGACCCCGCGCCACGGCACCCGGGCCGGTGTGCTCCGGGCGCTCACCGTGACCGGCGGCGTGATCACCTCCGCGGGCGTGGTGCTGGCCGCGACGTTCGCCGCGCTCGCGGTGATCCCGCTGATGTTCATGCTCCAGCTCGCGTTCATCGTGGCGTTCGGCGTGCTGCTGGACACCCTCGTGGTGCGCACACTTCTCATCCCGGCGCTCGTGCGGGACATCGGCCCGAAGGTCTGGTGGCCGGCCCGGGAGGAGTGAGCCGCCGGGGCGGCGGGCGTGTCCGGCCGCGCCGCCCCGGACACGGACGAGGGGCCCGACCGCGCGTGCGGTCGGGCCCCTCGGGCTGTGCTCGGACTCGCCCGGGGTGCCGGGGCGTCTCAGCGGGGGAGCGTCACTTCTTCTTGGCCTTCTTCGCCGCACCCTTCTTCGCCGCACCCTTCGTCGGGGCGGGCGCCTTCTGGGCGCCGCTCACGCGGGCGGCCGCGACGGTCTCGCGGGTGGCGCCGGCATGGCTGAGATCCCCGTCCACCGTGGTGAGGAACGAGCGCATGAACCACTGGAACAGCTCCAGCTCGGCGACCTGGCCGATCAGCATGTCCTCGGACACGGGGTCGAGCTCGCCCACGGTCTCGATCGCGGCGCGGTGGTCGGTGACCACGCCGTCGTACACGAGGTCGAGGGCGGCCAGGTGCTCGAGGGTGCTGGCACGGCCCAGCGCGTAGTCGTCCCACGTGCGGGCGGCGACGAGGGCGCCGGGGGTGCCCTCGGGGGACACGCCCAGGGTGGCGATGCGCTCGGCGACGACGTCGACCATCGCGCGGACGGTCTCGATCTGCGGGTCGAGCATCTCGTGGACCCCGATGAAGCCGGGGCCGACCACGTTCCAGTGGGCGTGCTTGAGGGTGAGCTGGAGGTCGTTCAGGGCGTGGAGCCGACCCTGCAGGATCTCGGCCACGCGGTGGCCGTTCTTGAGGGCCAGTCCCGGGACGGTGAAGGCGGCGTCGTTCTTCTCGGCGGCCATGGGGTGTCTCCTTCTGTCTCGATCGAGTCCGGCGCCGGTGCGGCGTCGGTCCTGATGAGGCTGATCCAACACCCGGAGGCGCGGCCCGGGACAGGGTTGGCCGCCGTCCCGGTGCCGGGATCAGCGACCGGCGAACAGCCCGCTCGGCACGCCGCCGCACGCCCGCACGCGGGGGCGGGACGACGACGGCGGGCCCGGGAATGGATCCGCCGCGGCGGGCGTTGGACCGGGCAGACAGAAATGTGAGTGAAGTCGACTCAGGTTCATTTGACAGGCCACCGCCCCGGTGGCAACCTGAGTCGAGACGGCTCAAGCCCTCCGGCCCGGGTCTCCGGTCCCGCAGGGCGCAGGCCTCCCGCTTCACCGTCAGACAGGAAGGACCCCACCATGTCCCGTGCAGTCGGCATCGACCTCGGCACCACCAACTCCGTCGTATCCGCCCTCGAGGGTGGCGACCCGGTCGTCATCGCGAACGCCGAGGGCGCCCGCACCACCCCGTCCGTCGTCGCGTTCTCCAAGGGCGGGGACGTCCTGGTCGGCGAGATCGCCAAGCGCCAGGCCGTCAACAACCCCGAGCGCACCTACGCGTCCGTCAAGCGCCACATGGGCACCGACTGGACCACCGAGGTGGACGGCAAGAAGTACACCCCGCAGGAGATCTCGGCCCGCACGCTGATGAAGCTCAAGCACGACGCCGAGGAGTACCTGGGCGAGAAGGTCACCGACGCGGTGATCACCGTGCCCGCCTACTTCAACGACGCCGAGCGCCAGGCCACCAAGGAGGCCGGCGAGATCGCGGGCCTGAACGTCACGCGCATCATCAACGAGCCCACTGCGGCCGCCCTGGCCTACGGCTTGGAGAAGGGCAAGGAGGACGAGCTCATCCTGGTCTTCGACCTGGGCGGCGGCACCTTCGACGTGTCCCTGCTCGAGGTCGCCAAGGACGAGGACGACTTCGCCACCATCCAGGTGCGCGCCACCGCCGGCGACAACCGCCTCGGCGGCGATGACTGGGACCAGCGGATCGTGGACTGGCTGCTCCAGCAGGCCAAGTCCAAGGGCGCGGACCTGTCCAAGGACAAGATCGCCCTGCAGCGTCTGAAGGAGGCCGCGGAGCAGGCCAAGAAGGAGCTCTCCTCGGCCACCTCCACCAGCATCTCGCTGCAGTACCTGTCCGTGACCCCCGAGGGCCCGGTGCACCTGGACGAGCACCTCTCCCGCGCCAAGTTCCAGGACCTCACCAAGGACCTGCTCGAGCGCACTCGCAAGCCGTTCGAGGACGTCATCAAGGAGGCCGGTGTCAAGGTCTCCGACATCGACCACGTGGTCCTCGTCGGGGGTTCCACCCGCATGCCCGCCGTCTCCGACCTGGTGAAGGAGCTGACCGGCGGCAAGGAGCCCAACAAGAGCGTGAACCCGGACGAGGTCGTCGCCATCGGCGCCGCGGTGCAGGCCGGCGTGCTCGCCGGCGAGCGCAAGGACGTGCTCCTGATCGACGTGACCCCGCTGTCGCTGGGCATCGAGACCAAGGGCGGCGTGATGGCCAAGCTCATCGAGCGCAACACGGCCATCCCGACCAAGCGCTCCGAGACGTTCACCACGGCCGAGGACAACCAGCCCTCCGTGTCCATCCAGGTCTTCCAGGGCGAGCGCGAGTTCACCCGGGACAACAAGGCGCTGGGCACCTTCGAGCTGACCGGCATCGCCCCGGCCCCGCGCGGCATGCCCCAGATCGAGGTCACCTTCGACATCGACGCGAACGGCATCGTGCACGTCTCCGCGAAGGACAAGGGCACCGGCACCGAGCAGTCGATGACCATCACGGGCGGCTCCTCGCTGTCCAAGGAGGACATCGACCGCATGGTCAAGGACGCCGAGGCCCACGCGGACGAGGACAAGAAGCGCCGTGAGGCCGCCGACCGCCGCAACCAGGCGGAGCAGTCCGCGTACTCCGTGGACAAGCTCCTGCAGGACAACGCGGACAAGCTGCCCGAGGACGTCAAGACCGAGGTGCAGGCCGACGTCGACGCCCTGAAGGCCGCCCTGGAGAAGCAGGACAACGACGACGAGGTCGCCGCCGCGTTCGAGAAGCTCCAGGCCTCCCAGGTCAAGATCGGCGAGGCCCTCTACGCCCAGCAGGGCGCGGAGTCGGCCGACGCCGGCGCCGAGTCCGCCGCCCCGCAGGGCGACGACGAGGACATCGTCGACGCCGAGGTGGTCGACGAGGACGACGAGAAGAAGGCCTGACACCCCCGGTGCCGGGGCGGGCGTCCACGCCCGCCC
>NZ_JANQCJ010000167.1:0-3863 GCF_024723355.1 Micrococcus sp. HG099
GTGCCGGCCTCCACGGTCGCGCCGGTCTCCGTGCCCGCGCGGGTGACGGCGCCCTGACCGTCCTCGGAGGGGCCGGTGAAGCGCAGCTGCGAGGGCCGCTGCGGGGCCTCGACGCCCTCCACGGAGATCTGCGGGGTCATCGTCAGGCCGCGGGCGTCCTTGATGCCGGGCAGCGACGTCGGCGCGGGGGCCGCGGTGATCTGGGCCTTGAACAGCGTGCGCACGGAGTCCTCGCGGATGCCGGCCAGCATGTTCTGGAACATCGTGTAGCCCTCGCGCTGGTACTCCACGAGGGGCTCGCGCTGGGCCATCGCGCGCAGGCCGATGCCCTCCTTGAGGTAGTCCATCTCGTAGAGGTGCTCCTGCCAGCGGCGCCCGATCGCGGAGAGCACCACCCGGCGCTCGGCCTCGCGCAGTGCCTCGGAGCCCACCTGGGCCTCCCGGTCCTCATAGGCGAGCAGGGCGTCCGAGACGAGCTCGCGCCGAAGGTCCTCGGCCTTGAGCCGTCCGCGGCCGCCGACCTCCTCGAGCACGTCCTCCTGGGTGATGCCCACCGGGTACAGCTCGGACAGGTCCCGCCACAGCTGGTCCAGGTCCCAGTCGGCGGCGTGGCCCTCCTCGGTGGTGGCGTCCACGATGTTCCCCACCGCGTCCTCCACGAAGCGGCGCACCCGGTCCTTGAGGTCCTCGCCCTCGAGGATGGAGCGGCGGTCCGCGTAGATGGCCTCGCGCTGGCGGTTCATCACGTCGTCGTACTTGAGCACGTTCTTGCGCTGCTCGGCGTTGCGGCCCTCGACCTGCGCCTGCGCGTTCTGGATCGCCTTGGACACGAACCCGAACTCGAGCGCCATGTCGTCCGGGATGGACGGGCTGTTCATGATCCGCTGCGCCACGCCGGGGTTGAAGTTGCGCATCAGCTCGTCCGTGAGGGACAGGTAGAAGCGGGACTCGCCCGGGTCGCCCTGGCGGCCGGAACGGCCGCGCAGCTGGTTGTCGATGCGGCGGGAGTCGTGGCGCTCGGTGCCCACCACGTAGAGGCCGCCGGCCTCGAGCACCTCGCGGTTGGCGTCCGCGACGGCGGCCTCCGCCTCGGCGAGCACCTGCGGCCAGCGGGCCTCGTAGGCCTCCGGGTCCTCCGCGGCGTCGAGGCCGAGCTCCTGCATGCGGGCGACTGCCGTGAACTCGGCGTTGCCGCCCAGCATGATGTCGGTGCCGCGGCCGGCCATGTTGGTGGCCACGGTGACGGCGCCCGGACGGCCCGCCTGGGCCACGATCGCGGCCTCGCGGGCGTGGTTCTTGGCGTTGAGGACCTCGTGGCGGATGCCCCGCTTGGCCAGCAGGGTGGACAGGTACTCCGACTTCTCCACGGAGGTGGTGCCCACCAGCACCGGCTGGCGGCGCTCGTGGCGCTCGGCGATGTCCTCGACGACGGCGTCGAACTTCACCTTCTCGTTCTTGTAGACCACGTCGTTGTGGTCCACGCGCTGGCGCTCGCGGTTCGGGGGGATCACGACGACGCCGAGGCCGTACGTGGACGTGAACTCCGCGGCCTCCGTCTCGGCGGTGCCGGTCATGCCGGCGAGCTTGTCGTACCCGCGGAAGTAGTTCTGCAGGGTGACGGTGGCCAGCGTCTGGTTCTCCGGCTTGACCTCCACGCCCTCCTTGGCCTCGATGGCCTGGTGGAGCCCCTCGTTGTAGCGGCGGCCCTTGAGCACGCGGCCGGTGTGCTCGTCGACGATCTGCACCTCGCCGTCGAGGACCACGTAGTCCTTGTCCCGCTTGAACAGCTCCTTGGCCTTCACGGCATTGTTGAGGAACTGGATGAGGGTGGTGTTCTGCGTCTCGTACAGGTTGGCGATGCCGAGGTGGTCCTCCACCTTCTCGATGCCCGGACCGAGCACGCCCACGGTGCGCTTCTTGTGGTCCACCTCGTAGTCCGCGCCCTCCTCGAGGCGGCGGACGAGGCGGGCGAACTCGCCGTACCAGCGGTTGGCCTCGCCCTGGGCCGGGCCGGAGATGATCAGCGGCGTGCGGGCCTCGTCGATGAGGATGGAGTCCACCTCGTCGACGATGGCGTAGTGGTGCTCGCGCTGGACCAGCTCGTCCAGGGACCAGGCCATGTTGTCCCGCAGGAAGTCGAAGCCGAACTCGTTGTTCGTGCCGTAGGTGATGTCCGCGGCGTACTGCTCGCGGCGCACGGCGGGCAGCTGCCCGGCCACGACCACGCCGGTCTCCATCCCGAGGAAGCGGAAGACGCGGCCCATGAGCTCGGCCTGGTAGGAGGCCAGGAAGTCGTTGACGGTGATCACGTGGACGCCGCGGCCGGTCAGCGCGTTGAGGTACGCCGGGGCGGTGGCCACGAGGGTCTTGCCCTCGCCGGTCTTCATCTCCGCGATGTTGCCCTGGTGCAGGGCGATGCCGCCGAGCAGCTGCACGTCGTAGTGGCGCTGGCCGAGGGTGCGGCCCGCCGCCTCGCGGACGGCGGCGAACGCCTCGGGCAGGAGCAGGTCCAGGGACTCGCCGTCGGCGTGGCGCGCCTTGAGCGTGTCCGTCTCGGCGCGCAGCTCGGCGTCGCTCAGCGCCCGGAAGTCCTCCTCCAGGAGGTTCACGGCGTCCACCGTGCCCTGCATGCGGCGCAGGACGCGGTTGTCCGAGATCTTCAGGACGCGGTCGATGATCGAAGGCACTGGTTCTCTGCTCCCTTGCGGTGTGGCCGGGGTGGGGCCGGGTGCCCCTCCCGCACGGCCGTGGCGCGGTCTCCGGGACAGTGTACGGGCCGAGGCCGCACGCGCCGCGGCGCCCGTCCGCTCGGACGGGCGCCGCGTCAGGTCGGGGCCGACGCGCGGCGTCGGCCCCGGGTGCTCAGACCTCGCGCGCCTGGTAGGCCCGCTCGCCCTCGGTGGCGGAGACGTGGTCCGCCGGGAGGGACTCGTCGAGGCGGATGACGCCGTAGCTCCAGCCGCGGCGGCGGTAGACCACGGAGGGCACGCCCGTCTCCGCGTTCTGGAAGAGGAAGAAGTCGTGGCCGACCAGCTCCATGGCGTCGACGGCCTCGTCCACGGTCATCGGGGTCGCCGGGAAGGCCTTCTCGCGGATGCGCACCGGGGTGCCCTCCTCCGGGATGTCCTGCTCGCGGGCGGCGTCCTCCACGGCCATCTGCGCGCCGTTGGGCGGCAGCGGCGGGACGAAGCCGACCTCGCCCGCACCGCGGGAGGCGCCGAGCTTGCCGTGCCGGCGGTCCTTGCGGCGGTCGCGCATGCGGCGCAACCGCTCGGCCAGGCGGGTGACGGCCATGTCGAAGGCGACCTGCTTGTCGTCCGCGTCCGCCTCGGCGCGCACGACCTCGCGGGGGCCGCGGGCCGTGAGCTCCACGCGGACCGTCTCGTCGGAGTGCTTGTGGTGCGAGGACTTGGTGACGCGCACCTCGAGGGTCTCGGCTCCCTCGGCGAGCGTGTGGAGGCGCTCCGTGCGCTCGGCGACATGGTCCCGGAAGCTCTCCGGGAGGCTGAGGTTGCGGGCGATGTAGCTGACATCCATGGTCATGGCGTCCTCCTGATCCGACTCTCACGGGTCCGGCCTCGGGAGGGAGGGGGCTGCGCCTCGTCCGTCTCGACGTCCGCAGGACGGCGGGGGTCCGAGGGGGCGGCCTCCTTCCACCGTCGGCGGGACCGGAGCCGGGTTCCGGCTCCGTGCGAGTCACCCTACCCCCGCCCCCGTGACGGGACCAGGGTCGTCAGAGGGCGGGGCCACGGCGGCCAGGACCACGGCCCCGACCGGCCGCCCGCCGGCCCGGCGCACCGCCTCCGCGAGCGCGCCCAGCGTGGCCCCGGTGGTGAGCACGTCGTCCACGAGCAGCACCGGGG
>NZ_JANQCJ010000168.1:0-3796 GCF_024723355.1 Micrococcus sp. HG099
CCGCCGTCGTGCTCGCCGCCCTCGGGGCCGACCCCTCCGTCCCGCGCGCCGCCCGCACCGCCCGCCGCGCCGCCGCGGACGCCGCGCTGGCCCGTGTCAGCCGCTGAGCTCGTCCTCGCCGGCCAGCCGGTAGCCCAGGCCGCGGACCGTGAGGATCCGCTCCGCGCCGATCTTGGCACGCAGGTAGCGCACGTACACGTCCACCACGTTGGAGCCGGACTCGAAGTCCTCGCCCCACGCGCCGTCCAGCAGCTGCTCGCGGCTGAGGACCTGGCCGGGGCTGCGCAGGAACTCCTCGGCCAGGGCGAACTCGCGCGCCGAGAGCGCCACCGTGCGCCCGTCCACGCGCGCCGTGTGGGAGGCCGGGTCCAGTTCGAGGTCGCCGTGGCGCAGCACCGAGTCCGTCGGCTCCGGGGCGGGGGCGCCCGGGCGCAGGCGCAGCCGCACGCGGGCCAGCAGCTCGGCGAACCGGAAGGGCTTGGGCATGTAGTCGTCCGCCCCGGAGGTCAGGCCCTCCACGGTGTCCTGGGCCGAGGAGCGCGCCGTGAGGATGATGACGGGCAGGTGCGCGTCCTGCCGTCGGATCCGGGCGAGCACGTCGAAGCCGTCCGCGTCCGGCAGGCCCAGGTCCAGGATGACCAGCTCGAAGGCCCCGGTCATGGCCAGGCCCACGCCCTCGGCGCCGGTGCCGGCCGTGGTGACCGCGATGCCCTCCGCGGCCATGCCCTTGGTGACGAACGCGGCGATGCGCTCCTCGTCCTCGATCAGCAGCACAGGGATCATGCGGGGTCCTTCCCGGGGGTGAGGGAGCCGGCCGGCCGGCTCTGGGTGCTCAGGGGCAGCTCGATGCGGAAGACGCTGCCGAGCCCGGGCACGGAGTCCAGGCTCACCTCCCCGCCGTGCGCGGCGGCGATCGAGGAGACGATGGCCAGGCCCAGGCCCGAGCCGTCCGCGCGGGTGCCGTGCGCGCCCCGGCCGAACCGCTCGAAGATCTGGGCGCGGTCCTGCGGGCGCACGCCCACGCCGTGGTCCTGGACCCACAGGCGCAGCCGACCGCCCTCCACGGCCGAGCCCAGGCGCACCACGGTGCCCGGCTCGGAGTAGCGCACCGCGTTGGCGGCCAGCTGGAGCCACGCCTGGGTGATCCGCTGGGCGTCGAGGGAGACGGTGGCCTCCGCGACGCCGTCGAGCTCCCACACGTGGCCGTCGAAGCCCGACGCGCGGGCCAGCACCCCGCGGGTCAGCTCGGCGACGTCCACGGGGGCCGGGCGCAGGAAGTCGGGGTGCTGGGCCTTGGCGAGCACCAGCAGGTCGTCCACGAGGCGGCTCATCCGGTCCAGCTCGTCCAGGGTCAGGCGGGTGGTCTCGCGCACGTCCGCGGGGTCGTCCGGGTCCATGACCTCGAGGTGGCCCTGCACGATCGTCACCGGCGTGCGCAGCTCGTGGCCGGCGTCGTCCAGGAGGCGGCGCTGGGAGGCGAAGGAGTCCTCGAGCCGCTCCAGCATGGCGTTGAAGGAGTGGCCGAGGGCCGCGACGTCGTCGTGGCCGATCACCTCCACGCGCCGGTCCAGATCGTGCTCGGTGACCTCTCCGACCGCCTCCTGGAGGGACTCGAGCGGGGCGAAGACGCGGCGCAGCAGCGGCACGCCCACGGCGAGGGCGAACACCGTGGTGAGCAGCGCGCCGCCGGCGAAACCGAGGAAGGTGCGGTCCAGCCGGCCGACCTCCGCGTCCACGTCCACGGCCAGGAGCAGGGCGCCGGCGTCGTCCTGGCCCCAGCCGGTCACGGGCACGACCACGGCCCGGTACGTGGTGCTGTCGGTCGTGACGGTCTCCGCGCGGGCCTCTTGATCGCCCACCCGGGCCAGCGCCCAGGCGACGAGCTCGGGGTCCTCCTCGAGGCGCAGCTCGACGGCGCCGCTCGCGGCCAGCTCGGCCCGGTCCGGGGCGAGGCCCAGTATCCCCTCGTTGTCATGGGGGAGGACCCGCAGCATGGCCAGGCGGATGAAGGCGGCGGCGGAGTCCGGCGGCTCGCCCGTCTCGGGGTCCACACCCGTCTCGGAGAGCAGGGCGACCTGCTCGACGACGCGCTGCAGGCTCGCCTCGATCCGGTCGTTCACGGTGATGCGCAGGACGGCGTAGGCGGCGACGCCGGAGACCGCCAGCGACAGCACGAGGACGAGGGCGAGGAGGGTGCTCAGGCGCGTGCGCACCGGCAGGGACTGCCAGCGGTGGCGCAGCTCCTCGGTGCGTGAGGCGCTCAGGGCGTCCGCCCCGGGTCAGTCGTCGTCCCAGTCGTCGTCGTCCGAGTCGTCGTCATCGTCGTCCCAGTCGTCATCGTCATCCCCGTCGTCGTCCGCGTCCCACGAGTCTGCCAGAGGCGTGGGCGCGGGCGCGGGAACGCGGGACACGGTTGCGGCGGAGCGGGACTCCGCGGCGGCACGCGACTGGGCGGCCGAGGACGAGGCGGAGGCCGACGACGACGCGGGGGAGGGGCGGACCGCCGAGGCGGGGCCGCCCGAGGGGGCCGCCGGCATGGAGCCCAGGGTGATCTGCGGGCTCAGGACCGTCTGGCCGGGCCGGGCGGCGTTCAGCGCGAGAGCGACCGCCCCGACGACGACGATGAGCGCCAGCACGATCACGAGGAGGAGACGGGGGGTGCGGGACATGCCACCACGATGCCCCACGTCCATGAGGGGCGCATGAGAGACGGCTTCATCCCGCGCGGCCGACGCGGTCGGTCCGGGGCCGCCGGCCGGCTCAGTCCGCGCCGAGCTGCTCCCGGACCGCGTCGAGGTCGTCCCGCACCCGCGCGGCGCCGTCGTGGTCGCCCACCGCGGAGAGGCACTGGTGCAGGCCCGTGAGGGCTCCTAGGCGCACGAGCGTGGACTGGGTGGACTCGCTCACCAGGCGGAAGAGGGTGGCCGCCTGCTCCGGGCTGCCGTCCTCGGCCACCACGGACGCGGCGAACAGCTCCGCCTGGGCCGCGCCCTCCGGGTCCTGCGCCGCGGTGAACAGGTCGGCCGCGTGCAGGGCCGTCGAGACGGCCTCGGCCCCCTGCTCCAGCGACCACAGCGCCCGCGCGCGCGTGTCCGTGTAGTCGGCCACCTGCCAGGGCGCCTCGGCCGCGCGGACGAGCGCCACGGCCTCGTCCAGCAGCTCCAGGCCCTCTGGACGCCCGGACTCGCACAGCAGGTAGCCGTGCGCGTGCAGGGCGGCCGGCAGCACGGCCGGGTCCTCGTCCACGGCGCGGCGGGCCGCCGCCACGGCGCGCTCGAACAGGTCCAGCGCGGAGGGGCGGGTGAGCTCGTCGCGCGCGCGGTTCACGAGGGCGCCGGCCGCCAGGAGCGTGCGGGCGGCGTCCTCCCAGCGGCCGTGGGCCTCGAAGAGCCCGGCGGCCTCGCGCCACAGGGGCAGCGCGTTCTCCGAGCGGTCCTGGTCGTGGTGGGCGTGGCCGAGGTCCACGAGGGCCCGGGCCTGCTCGACGTCGTGGCCCTGGGCCGCCTCCCGGCGCACGAGGCGGGCGAGCAGCGGCTCGGCCTCGTCCGGGCGGCCGGCCAGCACGAGCTGGTGGGCCCACCAGTAGCTCAGGCTCGACGCCTCGGGCGCCTCGGCCTTCTCCGCGTGTACGGAGGCCAGCTCCCAGGCGGCCACCGCGGCCTCCTCGTGGCCCTCCAGGTCCCCGGCCACCCGGCCGGCCAGGGCGGCGGCGGACGCGGCGCCGCGGCGCAGGCCCACCCGCGCCATGCGGTCCGCCGCGTCCAGGGCGAGGGCGAGCGCCGCCGTCGGGCGGTCT
>NZ_JANQCJ010000169.1:0-3731 GCF_024723355.1 Micrococcus sp. HG099
AGCGTCGGAGGTGTATAAGAGACAGGGGCAGGTCCGCACGGGCGGCCAGCGGGGCAGGGCCGAGGCCGGACATCACGTCCGTGGACCGGCTGCCCAGCACGAGGGGCGCCTCGATCCCCCCGCGCAGCCCCACGTACGTGCGCAGGCCGGCCGCGGGCTCCTCGAGGGTGAGGGTCTCGCCGTCCAGCACGGCGAAGGGCCGGCGCACCGGGGCCGGACGAGAGCCGGCCGGGCCGGAGATCCGGGCGCGGGCGTCCGCGCCGGCCAGCGCGAGCACCTGCGTGCCGCGGGCGGTGAGTGCCAGGCCGCCGAGCAGGGCCTCGACGACGGCCTCGTCCGGGGCGTTGCCCACGAGCCGGTTCGCCTGGCGCGCGGCGTCGCGGTCGGCGGCGCCCGAGGCGGTGACACCCAGGTCCCCGCGGCCGGGGCGGCCGAGGTCCTGGACCAGCGACTGCAGGCCGGGGGCGACGACCGTCAGGCCCGGGGTGTCGGCGGACGTCGGGGCCGGCTCGGGGGGCGTCGAAGCCGGATCGGGGGACGTCGCGGCGGGCGTCGGCGAGCCCTCCGACGCCGGGGCGGAGGCGGGGTCGGGCGCCGTCGTCGTGAGCGTGGCGAGCGCGCGCACCGGGCGGTACCGGACCCGGTCGCCGGGGCGCAGGAGGGCGGGCTCGGGGCGCTCGAGGTCCCACAGGACCGCGTCCGTGCGGCCGAGCAGCCGCCAGCCGCCAGGGGAGGCGCGCGGGTAGACGGCGGAGAACCGGCCGGCCACGGCCACCGATCCGGCGGGCACGGCCGTGCGGGGGCTGGCGCGGCGGGGCACGTCGAAGGGGGCCGGATCCGCGGTGCAGTACGTGAAGCCCGGGGCGAAGCCGCCGAAGGCGCCCACCCACGCGGCCTCGGAGTGCGCCGCGATCACCGCCTCGACGCTCATCCCGGCGACCGCGGCGACGTCGTCGAGGTCCTCGCCGTCGTACCGGACGTCCACGGTGACCGTGCGCGCCGCGGCGAGGTCAGGGGCGTCTGGGGCGATGGACGTGACGGTCCGCGCGGCGGCGAGCGCCTCGTCGCGGGTGCGGAACGCCACGAGCATGGTGGCGGCCGCGGCCACGGCCTCCCGCTGCCCCGGGAACGGGTGCGCCCGCAGGTGGGCGCGCAGCGCCATGACCGCGGGCAGGTCCGCGCACTCCACGAGGAAGGCCCGGGGCCCGGCCCAGCGCAGCGCGGGCGCCGTGCAGGACACGCTCACACGAACGCCCGCACGCTCACGCCCGCGTCCTCGAGCCCGGTGCGGACGGCGGCGGCCATGGCGACGGCGCCGGGGGTGTCCCCGTGCAGGCAGATGCTCTCGGCGGCCACGCGCACGTCCGTGCCGTCCACCGCCTCGACCACGCCCTCGTGCGCCAGGCGCACCATGCGGGCGGCCACGGCCTGCGCGTCGTGCAGGACGGCGCCCGGCTCGCCGCGCGGCACGAGCGTGCCCGCGGGGGTGTAGCCGCGGTCGGCGAAAGCCTCGGCCACGCCGCGCAGTCCGGCCCGCTCGGCCTGGGCGAGCGCCACGGAGCCGGGCAGCAGGAGCAGCGGCAGGTCGCCGCCGAAGGCCTTCACGGCGTCGACCACGGCCTGCGCGTGCGCCTCGTGGTGCACGATCGCGTTGTACAGCGCGCCGTGGGGCTTCACGTAGCGGATCCCGCCGCCGGCCGCGCGGGCCAGGGCCTCGAGCGCCCCCAGCTGGTAGAGCACGTCGTCGGCGAGCTCCGTCGGCGAGCAGTCCAGGAAGCGCCGGCCGAAGCCGGCGAGGTCCCGGTAGCCCACGTGGGCGCCGATCACGACGCCCGCGGCCACGGCCTCGCGGCACGTCCGCGCGATGCCCGAGGGGTCGCCGGCGTGGAAGCCGCAGGCCACGTTGGCCGAGGAGACGGACCGCAGGATCGCGGCGTCGTCGCCCATCGTCCAGCTGCCGAACGACTCGCCGACGTCGCTGTTCAGGTCGATCCGCATACAGGCTCCTCTCGCGGCGGTCTCCCGTGGATCGCCCCATGATGGCCGCCGCGGCCCGGAACGTCCACCGGGCACGGGGACGGCGCCCCGCCCCGGGATGCGGGACGCCGTGGCCGGGGCGGGTCAGGCCTGGCCGTGGGGCACGACGACGGCGCGGCCGGAGATCTTGCCGTCCTGCAGGTCGCGGTAGGCCTGCAGGGCGCCGTCCATCGCGTAGGTGGTGTAGAGCGGCTCGACCTTGCCGTCCCGGTAGAGGCCGGCGAGCTCGTGCAGCTCCTCGACGGTGCCCCAGTAGGTGGTCACCAGCTCCGCCTCGTACGGCGTGGAGAGGAAGGACCAGTCGATCGTGGAGCCGTTGCCGATGCCCACGATGGTCACGCGGGACTGCACGGCGGCCGAGTCCAGGGCGGCGCGGGCGGTGGCGGCGATGCCCACGAAGTCGAAGGCGGCGTCCACGCCGCGGCCGCCGGTGATCTCGCGGATGCGGGCCAGCTGGTCCTCGCCGGAGGGCACGGTCACCGCGCCGTACTTCTCCGCCTCCGCCATGGCCTCGGGCTTCATGTCCGTGGCGATCACGGTGGCGCCGGTCAGGGCCTTGAGGATCTGCACGGCCATCAGGCCCAGGCCGCCCAGGCCCACCACGAGCGCGTAGGCGCCGGCGCGGTTCAGGCGCGGCAGGGCCAGCTTGATCGCGTGGTACGGGGTGAGGCCGGCGTCGGCGAGGGCCGAGGCGGGGACGGGGTCGGCGTCGCCCAGGGGGACGAGGTTGCGGGCCGGCACGGTCACGTACTCGGCCATGCCGCCGTCGCGGCCCAGGCCGATGCCGGCGTAGTCCATCTCGGCCACGTTCTGGCAGTAGGTGTCCTGGCCGCGCGAGCAGGCCGGGCAGTGGCCGCAGCCCACCGGGCCGTAGACGAGCTGCGCGGAGCCGACCTCGAAGCCGGTGACGCCCTCGCCGAGCTCCTCCACCCAGCCGGACGTCTCGTGGCCCAGCGTGTACTCCGGGTCCACGAGCGGGTTCATGCCGGGCTCGAACTCGTCGTAGACGGCGACGTCCGAGTGGCAGGCGCCGGCGCCGGCCACCTTGAGCAGCACCTCGCCGGGGCCGGGGGTGGGGCGCTCGATCTCCTTGAGCTCCGGGAACGTCTTGTAGGCGGTGAAACGGACGGCCTTCATGGTGGTCATGGATGCTCCTCCTGCGGTGGCGGGCCCGGTTCCCGAGCCCTGGGGTGGGGACACGCGCATCCTCCTCCCGTCCGGGGGACGTCGTCAGTCCCCTGGAGGCGGCGGGTTCCAGACCGCCGCAGGAGGCTCGGCGCTCAGCGCTCAGTGCTCCCGCAGCATCGCGATGAGTTCGTCCTTGCGCTTGTCCGAGTACCCGGTGAGGTCCAACTCCTTGGCGCGGTCCTTGAGCTCGTCCACGGTCCACTCCTCGTAGGACTCGGACTCGCCGCCGCGCTCCGCGACCTCCTCGCGCCCGTCGCGGGCGGCCGCATTGGAGATGCGCGCGGCCTTCTCCTTCGAGGCGCCGTCTCGGCGGAGCGCCTCGTACATCTCGGGGTCCTTGATCTGCGGGGTGTCGGACTCGGACTTCTTCTGCGTGGCCATGCCTCCACCCTGCGCCCTCCGCGCGGTGGGCGGGGGAGAGGCGTGGCGCGACCTCATGGACGAGGCCCGCGCCGTGGCCGCGGAGCTGCACGCGGCCGGCGCCGTGGAGGTGCGGCAGAGGGGCG